>DATHPH010000302.1:0-4008 GCA_035484095.1 Cytophagaceae bacterium
TCGAACTGGCGGCTACCAGGGTAATAAAATCCTTACAGCGCAGTTTGGTAATCAGGCCACGCATGGCCGGAGATTCAATATAAAAACAACCAATCGTCTTTGCTTTGCTAAGTTGCTCCTTTATCTTTTCATCCTTTTTAAAATCGGCTACCCGGTGTATATCAATATTAACCTGCCTGTTCTTTTTAATAAGGTTCACCGCTTCTTTGATATGCCCTAAGCCTCGCTGACTGAGCATATCAAATTTAAAGAACCCGTTTTCCTCGGCTACGTTCATGTCAAACTGTACAATAGGAAAACCTTTTTGCATCATTTGTAAGGCTGTATGGTTGTTAATTGGATCGTCTGTGATAATGATCCCTCCGGCATGGATACCTAAGTGGTTGGGAAATCCGTCTATTCTTTCTCCGTACTCGAATATCTTTTTGGCGAGTGGATGATGTTTATGTGTCTGCTTAGGTTCATCGGCAATGACGTCAATATCGTTTTTGGTAAGTCCGAATACTTTCCCCAGTTCACGGATAATGGAGGCTCCGCCAAAAGTAGCATAAGTAGCCAGCAATCCTACATGATCGGCTCCAAAACGTTTGAAGATATAATCAATCACATCGTCTCTTTCGTCCCAGCAGAAATCAATGTCGAAGTCCGGGGGCGAATGACGGTGTGGATTGATGAAGCGTTCAAAATACAAATCCAGTTCCATCGGATCTACGTCTGTTATTTTTAAACAATAGGCCACAATGGAATTTGCCCCGCTTCCACGCCCGATATGGTGATAGCCTTTGGAATGAGCATAGACAATAATGTCGTAGGTAATTAAAAAGTAAGAAAGAAAATTTAGTTCGGCTATTATTCTTAACTCCTTTTTCAACCTTGTCATGGCTTCTTTGTCGTCTTCCTGGTAGCGATACTTGAAACCACTGTAAGCAAGTTTTTCCAGGAGCTTGATGTCGGTCTCTTTATTTCCGGTATAGTACTTCCGGTTTTTGTTTGATTCTAAGTTCAGGTGAATTTCACAATCGGCTATTAGTTTATCCGTATTGGAAATGATCTCCGGAAAAGCTTCGTATTTTTTCAGCAGTTCTTCTCTGGTATAAAACAACTCTGATTTATGTGCCACCGTTTCATAATCGAGTTTTGAGAGTAAGGTATTCTGATCTATGGCACGAAGCAGGCAATGGGTTTCATATCCTTTCTGGTTTGCAAAGGTAACGGTATTTAACATGACCAGTTTTTCCATATACTCTTTCAACCGGGAAGTATACAGCTTTGGAAGTTCGTAAGGAGCAATTCCAATGAATTCATTTTCCCTTAATTTCTTCGGAGCGATCTGATGACTTCGGTAAAGAACATACACTTCTTCAAAAATAGGGGCACGATCGGGCAGTGAAATACCTCCCAGCGAATGTTTGGTAAAGAAGTTATTCAATTCATAAAACCCTTTGTTGTTTTTAGCAATCCCGATGTATAAAAGTTTACCTTCTGTATTTCGGAATTCTATTCCCAATACCGGGCGAATGTTTTCTTTCATACATTCTCTGACAAAATCGTATGCGCAAGAGGTATTGTTAATATCGGTTAATACTAAACAATCAATCTTCTTTTGCACGGCTATTTTTACCAGCTCTTCGGCAGAAAGCGTGCCGTAACGAAGGCTATGATAGGTATGAGCGTTCAGGTACATGGTTATCTGCGGTTAACTGAACTTACGGCTCTTTTGATGGCCAGGGCTCCGTACTTGTTTTTTATTTTATCCATCGCTTCGTATAACCTTACCGATTCGGCCGTATCTTCAAATAAATTAATCTGAGGGTTTCCGTAAACCAAATGACTGTAGCGAATTCCAACCATTCGGACAAGCACTCTTTTGTCGTAGAGCTTATCAAAGATTTGTTTGGCAAGATCAATCAAGGTTGAATCGCTGGCAGTAAGGGTAATTTTCTTTTGTTGCGTACATGTATTAAAATCGGAATACCGGACTTTCACCGTAATACATCCGGTGAGTCGCTGGCTTTTCCGGAGCTCAAAGGCCAGTTCTTCGGATTGTTTTACAAGCACTGATTTTAGAAAATTAATATCGGTAGTATCCGAATGAAAAGTACTTTCGGTAGAAATAGACTTTTGTTCGTCGTAGGGTTCTACAGGAGACTCGTCAATGGCATTTGCTTTTTCCCAGATCAGCGTTCCATTCTTTCCGAATTCTTTTTGCAGCAGTTGCACAGGAATTTCACGAAGTGTTTTTATAGTTTTTACACCCATGCTGTACAAATGAGCAGTCGTCTCTTCTCCTACTCCGGGAATTTTTTGGATGGACATCGGTGCGATAAATGCTCGTTCTTCACCGCTTGGTATTTGCAGCTGTCCGTTGGGTTTGGCTTTACTCGTACCCATTTTGGAGACAAGTTTGTTTACCGATAACCCAAAGGAAATAGGAAGCCCTGTTTCCTTAATGATCTTTTGTCTTATTTCCGTGGACCATTTATAACAACCAAAGAATCTTTCCATACCCGTCAGGTCTACATAAAATTCATCGATGGATCGTTTTTCAAAAACAGGTGACCTATTTGAAATGATCTCCGAGACTATAGAAGAATACTTGCTGTAACTTTCCATATCACCACTGATCACAATCGCATCGGGGCAAAGTTTTTTCGCCATTCTCATGGGCATAGCAGAATGTACACCGAACTTTCTGGTCTCGTAACTACAGGAAGCTACAACACCTCTGTTGCTATTCCCTCCTACAATAATTGGCTTACCGATAAAAGCAGAATTCTTCAATCGTTCGACCGATACAAAGAAGGAATCTAAGTCCATGTGGAGTATAGCACGGGTATTCATCAAGGTTAAAAATACTAAATATTTTAGCTAAAGCTAAATAAAGTAGTTTTATTTCATAAAATTCACATTTTCAATACATTATAAAGGTGCGCCGAAAAATAGGTCTATTACTGAAAAACAGTTGGTAAGAGCCCTGAATCCTATACTAGGTAAGGGATTGATAAAATTTAAGTGAAATGTTTCACAAATCTTTTTGTATATGAAAAAGTTAAAAAAATGCTGCCGGGCATGCAGTAGCCTGGGAGTTATAAAAGGGAGAATTGTCGGCCCGCCAGCACGTACATACACCAGCCAAAAGTGATCATTTCACTGTAAAGAATTCTTTTTAGAAAACATCAACCCAAACATCATCACTAAAGCCATGATTAAAATAACCTGTATCATTAATGATTCATTGACAAAAGGAATGTCATGAGAGAGAGGTATAGAAAGGAAAAGCAAAATATTTATCAAGCCTCTGGGGGCAAGAAATAATAATGGCGTAACGTCTGCTTTCATTATTTTCAACTGAATGAATCGAACTAATATTATTAATGCGATTATCGCCAGCGCAATATATATACTTTCAGGATTAAGAAGTGTACTTATATCAATCACGAATCCAAATAATAAAAAGAAAACGGTCCTCACCAAAAAAGTGGCTTCCACTACTATTTCTGTAAATTTTACTACTTCAACATCCAATTTTTCTGGTTCCAATTTTCTTACAAAACGAAGATTTTTAATTTCATCGAGATTATTTAAAAATAATCCGAATATCATTATGAATATCAACGCAGGCAAATGATAAATTTTCGATATTGAATAAATCAAAATTACCATCATAATAATGGGTATAAATTTAACACGATGATCTATACGCTTAATTAAATACGCCAATCCCAAGCTTGCCGTAAACGAAATGATAATAATGATTACTATTTGTAACATGAAATACAAAATACTACTTGCACTAATTGTTTCATCCGCAACAAAAAAATTAAAAATTAACACACCGAAAATATCAGAAAGACTACTTTCGTAAATAACAAATTCTTTCTTTTCAACGCCAATATTTTGAGCACTGGGAATAGCAATAGAACTGCTTATAATACAAAATGGAATAGCATTTATAAATCCTTTCAATACGCTTTGTCCGAAAAAATAACTAAATCCAAAGCCAATTAT
>DATHPH010000303.1:0-5709 GCA_035484095.1 Cytophagaceae bacterium
ATGCCATTGCAGGTGTAATAACAGCTCCACCAATAATAGCGGTTACAATCAAGGAAGAACCCGCCTCGGTATAATCTCCCAGCTTAGCTATTCCTAAAGTAAAAATGGTAGGAAACATAATTGAATTCATTAGTCCTATCAATACTAGCGCAATAAGAGAAACGTATCCTGTACCAAATACACAAATCAAAATCAAGAAAATAGCCCCAATCGCATTAAATCCAACTGCTTTGCCGGGTTCAACTTTTGTTAAAAAGTAGGAGCCTAAAAACCTTCCCAAAGCTGCACAAATCATATAGGCAACTAAAAAATTCTTAGCTTGTTTTTCTTCTAATCCAAGATTCAAATGTTCTGTAAACTGAACAAAATAACTTCCAATTGCCACTTCAGCTCCAACGTAAAAAAAGATTGCAATTACCGCCAAGATCGTATGCTTGAATTTAAGAGCAGATAATGGGTTTGAAAACCCAACGGATACACTATTTATTTTAGGTAATTTGGAAGCGACAATGACAATGGTAATTAAAACAAAAAGTCCACATAAAAGCTGATATGGGAATTTAACTGATTCTGCACCATTCCCACCACCATCCAACATTACCTCTCCGGCAAACCATGGACCAACAAAAGCACCAATTGAATTAAAGGCTTGGGAAAGGTTTAATCTTGCAGAAGCAGTCTTAGGATCACCTAAAACCGATACATAGGCATTGGCAGCAACTTGAAGAAACGTGATACCTCCTGCGATTACAAACAAAGCCACCAAAAATATCCAATATTGTAAAATATTAGCTGCAGGAATAAAAAGAAGTGCCCCTATAGAACAAGTGACCAACCCTATCAATATTCCGGTTTTATAACCAACTTTTTTGATAATAATTCCAGCGGGAATAGCCATTAGGCCATATCCAAAAAAGAAGGCTACTTGTACAAAAGAAGTTTGTTGATGCGTAAGAGAAAGTGCTTCTCTAAGCTTAGGCATCAAAATATCATTAAAATTCGTAGCAACCGCCCACATAAAAAACAAACTGGTGAGCACCATCAAAGGTATTGTGTAATTTTTCCCTTCTTCCAATTGCACCTTATTAAAGCCTTCCTTAGAAATTCCGCCTGCCATATTTATTGTTAATTATTCGTTAAAAACTTTTACTCACTATGATTTTTATATAAAAAAATCAGGCTAATTTAATATTTATGCGCGTATCAGCATAACTTGAACTGAAATAATTTTAAGCATAAAAAAACAATGACCTTTCGATAATCGATAAGTCATTGTTGCTTAAACTAATACAAATTAATATAAAATTCTTATCTGTAAACTTCTTGTAAAACAAGTTCTTCCGTATGTACTAATTCTTGTACGTACTGCACCAACGAAGGAAAAATCTCTTCAAAATCTACTTTAAATTCATTGTATTGATTAATTAAATCTTCCAACGAATATTCTAAATTAGTCTGAAAGGTGTCTCTACGGGTAATCTCTCTCATAAAGCTATGAATCCCCTGAACACTGGCATAATTTACCAACCAGTTATCGTTTATCATGACCGATATCAGTTTTCTCAATTTGTAAGGAAGAATTCCGTGATTCTCTTCAATAAAGGCATAACTGTCTTTGGCAAAATTTTCCAAAGAATCGTTTGAATATTTACTCCAATTGGCTGCCAAGAAATGATCGTAGAAAATATTAATGATTTTTGCAGAATGTTTTGAATACTTAGCATTCAATTTCATGCGACTTCTTTCATATACCGGATGATCTTTCACGAAATTGGATATTTTCTTATTCAATTCGATGCCATCGATAATGTTTTGTGTATATTTCTCAAAATTGGATGTCCGAACGATTTCACCTATAAGACAACCCAGCATTTTTTCGCCTAAGTTCCTTGACAAATAAAGATTCACTAAATGGTTCATAATTTCAGTTTGTTAACTTGTTTAATTATTATGTTTTTTATATTGTCCGGTTAGAAAATTATCTGTTCTAGTGCTACTAAGTTCTTAGAATTTATATCGAACAAAGGCTTCCATAGCTGAGTATTCCGCCAATCCTAATTTATTGTACAATTCGGCAGTACCTTTGTTTCTTTCTTCTGCTCTTTGCCAAAATTCACGTGCATCTGACCCTTGAAATACCACACCGTCTTTCTGGGATTGATGTTTCCATATTCCCAATCTTTTTCTCAATACCTGATCCGGACTCATTGGTACTGCCATTTCTATTTCGTCTATATCCCACTCTGCCCAAGCTCCTCTGTATAACCAAACCCAACAGTCGTTCATAAAGCTTTTCCCTTTCAATCTTCTCAATGCTTCAAACACTATATCTAGGCATACTTTATGGGTTCCATGTGGATCGGCAAGATCACCAGCGGCAAAAATCTGATGCGGCTTTATTTGCTCAATCAACTCCATCGTAATCCGAATGTCTTCCTCCCCCGGAGGATTTTTTTGAACTTTCCCGGTTTCATAGAAAGGCAGGTTTTGGAAATGTGCTTTTGCTTCACCATTCCCTACAAACCGACATGTTGCTTTTGCTTCGCCTACTCTGATTAGTCCCTTGATATAACGTACCTCCGGAATATCAACCTCGGAAGTCTTTTTATTCGTAATGAAATCAATTGCTTTTTTATAAATTTCGTTTGCTTCTTTATTATTAAAGCCAAACTTCTCATTGTACTCGCACACAAAGCCGGCAAAACGAAGTGCTTCATCATCCGATACCGCAATGTTGCCAGAGGTTTGGTAGGCCACATGTACATCATGTCCTTGATCTTGTAACCTTTGGAACGTACCTCCCATAGAGATTATATCGTCATCCGGATGCGGAGAAAAAATAATCACTCTTTTACTTGCTGGTGTAGCTCTTTCAGGACGGGTACTATCGTCTGCATTTGGTTTTCCACCTGGCCATCCTGTAATAGACCTTTGAAGATCGTTAAAGACAATAATATTAATGTCGTAAGCGTTGCCGTGCTGAGCGAGTAAATCACTCATTCCATTATCGTTGTAATCTTTATTGGTAAGTTTTAGAATTGGTTTATTAAGATGCAGTGATAATTGACATACCGCTTTTTTAATCATCCTTTTATCCCAAGTCACACTGTCTACCAGCCAAGGCGTTTTTACTCTTGTAAGTTCGGTTGCACATTGCTCATCAATTACAAAAGTGGTATTGGTATGATTTTGCAGGAAAGAAGCCGGTACATGATCCGTAATAGCACCTTCTACAGCTGTTTTTACAATTTTAGCTTTTCCTTCTCCCCATGCCATCAAAATAATTCTTTTAGATTGCATAATGGTGCTTACACCCATCGTGATAGCCTTTTTCGGAACGTTGGTCAATCCTTGAAATTCACCGGCCGCGGCAGCTCTCGTAGAATGGTCAAGGGCTATAATTCTTGTTCTGGAATTCAATAAAGAACCAGGCTCATTGAACCCTATATGGCCGTTACCTCCAATTCCTAATAATTGCAAATCCAGTCCTCCAAACTCCTCAATTTTACCATCGTACTCTTTACAGAAAGCAGGTACATCTTCCAACCGAAGTGTGCCATCGGGTATATTATAGTTTTCTTTAGGAATGTCTACATGGTTGAAAAGTTGCTCCTCCATGAAACGGACATAACTTTGCAAAGCATCCGGCTCCATTGGGAAATATTCATCCAAGTTAAAGGTGATTACATTTTTAAAACTTAACCCTTCTTCTTTGTGAAGTCTAATTAATTCAGCGTATACTTTTTTAGGGGTAGAACCAGTTGCCAGTCCTAATACACATGGTTTCAGTTCCTTCTGCTTATTTTTGATCAACTCCGCTATCTCTCTTGCGATCGCTTTAGAACCTTGCTCTGAATTTGAAAAAATTTCGGTCGATATCTTTTCAAACCTATTTACCGCTAAAGTCGGTTCAGAACTTAAAATGTTTTTAACCATAATCATAATTTTAGAAATTTTAACCTTTTACTCTCAATTTTATACTATACGACTATATTATATAGGAAGGTTAACTCTATACGGTACTTTTTCCTTTGTGCTATTTATGTTCCATCAAGAAATAAATAATCTTTCTTCTTGATCTTGAATTTAAATTAAGATTTAGGAACCATCTGTAACTATTTATCCATATATTTTATTGATTTTGGTCCTCCAAATAGCGTTACAATTCCCATAAAAATTGCGCTTAAGTTTATTTGAAAAAGCTTTAAATTTTACAAATTTAAAGCTTTTTACAAATTATATTACTTTATAATACCCAGCCAAAGAAAAATTGGATTTAATATTAATTACGTATAATAATTAGGATAAAAATGATTTTAAAAATTTTCGTTTATAAGGCTTCTTAAACAGGAAAGGAACCTTATTTTATGGATAAGATTCCTTTCCTGTTATCAAAACCTCTTATTTTTTCTTAAAAAAAGGCACTTACTTACTCTTTTACTAAACAATATTGTCTATTTGTTATTTGCTCCATTTACAAGTCAACAACCAGAATTCAACTATTTTCACCTTAGCTTTTAATTGAAACCAAAGCACCTGATTTTATGTCTTCTACTACATTTGGGTCCAACAGGGTAGAAGTATCTCCCAGGTTTGAAATATCTCCTTCTGCGATTTTCCTAAGAATTCTTCTCATGATTTTTCCTGACCGAGTTTTAGGTAATCCTCTAACAATCTGAATTTTATCAGGTTTTGCAATAGGTCCTATTATTTTAGTAACAACTGCCATAATTTCCTTTCTCAGCATCTCTTCCGTTTTACTTGTGTTTTCACAAATTACGAAGGCATATATACCCTGTCCTTTGACATCATGCGGGTAACCTACTACGGCAGACTCGATAATATCTTCGTGTTCATTAATCGCACTTTCTACTTCTGCAGTTCCCATTCGGTGACCGGAAACATTTATTACATCATCCACTCTTCCTAAAATTCTATAATACCCATCTTCATCTCTTTTACATCCATCTCCCGTAAAATACATATTTTTATAGGTAGAGAAATAGTTTTGAATACAACGATCGTGATCTCCATAAGTCGTACGGATAATAGACGGCCAAGGGAACTTCATACATAAATTCCCTTCGACACCATTGCCTTTCAATTCATTCCCTTCGCTATCGACAATAATGGGTTGTACCCCAGGAAGAGGAAGTGTAGCGTAGGAAGGTTTGGTTGGTGTGATGCCAGCCAAAGGCGAAATTAAAATCCCACCGGTTTCTCTTTGCCACCAGGTGTCTACAATCGGACAATTTCCTTTCCCTATATGCTCGTGGTACCAATGCCAAGCTTCTTCGTTGATAGGTTCACCTACAGAACCTAACACTTTCAATGAATCCAGTTTGTATGGTTTTAAAGGATCTAACCCAAAACCCATAAGGGAACGAATGGCTGTTGGAGCGGTATAGAAATGCGTCACTTTATATTTATCGACTACTTGCCAAAATCTTCCGGCATCGGGATACGTCGGTACACCTTCAAAGACAACGGTAGTAATACCGGATAAAAGCGGAGCATAGGTGAGATAGGAATGGCCCGTAATCCATCCTATATCTGCAGTACACCAATAAACGCTATTTTCATCCGTTTGAAAAATATTTCTAAAGGAATAATCTACAAATACCATATAGCCCCCTACTGTATGGAGCACTCCTTTTGGTTTTCCGGTTGATCCCGATGTATAAAGAATAAATAAAGGATCTTCTGCAT
>DATHPH010000304.1:0-4191 GCA_035484095.1 Cytophagaceae bacterium
ATTCTACCTTTCGCTTGATATCTTTTTGAGTAAAATTGAAACAAAAAGTAAATTTGTCAATACAATTTTCTACTTAACCAATATGATTCGCTTCCCTCTGCCTGCCTTGGAATACAACAATCACCAAGGGTTCATTTTCCATCCTATCTATTACTGATGAACTTATCTTAATTGGATTATCACGCTACAAACTCCTCTTATTGCTTTAAAAATTAAAAATTTATTTGGACTGATTAAAAATAATATAAACTATTTTTGATTAATTTTGTTCTATTCTAAATAATACAAGAGAGGTAGGAAACAATGGAACAGGAAACAATAGCGAAAAGTACAACTTTTAATCCGGACAAAATCCGCTTTGATTTTCCCATTTTGCAACAACAAGTCAATGGTAGCCCTTTAATTTATTTTGACAACGCTGCCACCACACAAAAGCCACTTTCTGTCATTAATGCACTTTCCAACTATTATTCCGGAACCAATGCCAATATTCACAGAGGGATTCATACATTGGCAGAAAAAGCAACCGCAGCTTTCGAAGCAACCAGAGACACTGTAAAAAATTTCATACACGCAAAGCACCGGGAAGAAATTATCTTTACAAAAGGGACTACCGAAAGCATTAATTTAGTAGCCTCTACTTTTGGAAGACAAACCATACAAGAGGGCGACGAAATCCTTGTTTCGGCTATGGAACATCATTCCAATATCGTTCCATGGCAAATACTGGCAAACGAAAAAAAAGCTGTTATTAAAATAATTCCAATCACCGACCAAGGTGATATTATTTTAGAAGAGTATGAAAAACTGCTTTCTCCGAAAACCAAATTGGTAGCAGTCGTGCATGTTTCCAATACGTTGGGAACTATCAATCCCATCAAACAACTGATTGAATTGGCGCATAAGGCAGGAGCTAAAATTTTAATTGATGGAGCACAATCCACTTCTCATTTGGATATGGATGTGGAAGCAATGGATATGGATTTCCTTGTTTTCTCGGGACATAAATTGTACGGTCCAACCGGTACGGGAATTTTGTACGGGAAAAGAGAACTTCTGGAAGCAATGCCTCCTTATCAGGGCGGAGGAGAAATGATTGGCGAAGTTACTTACAGCGGTTTCACGGTAAATGAGCTGCCTTATAAATTTGAAGCAGGAACTCCTAATATTGCAGATATTGTTGCTTTAAAATATGCATTAGAATACATTCAACAGATCGGAAAAGAAACTATTCGCAAACATGAAAATGATTTGCTTTCTTATGCGACAGAAAAAATCAAACAACTGGATGGCATAAAACTTATAGGAACTTCGAAACATAAAATAAGCATTCTTTCTTTTGTCATTGAAGGAGTACATCATCAGGATCTTGGTATTCTTTTGGACAGAAAAGGTATTGCGATCCGAACAGGTCATCACTGTACCCAGCCTTTGATGAATCGCCTTGGAATTACAGGTACTTCACGGGCTTCGTTTGCCCTTTATAATACGAAAGAGGAAGTGGATATCTTTATTGAAAATATGAAAAAATCTATAAAAATACTGCGTTAGACAATGAATACAATTACTGAAACACAAGATCAGATTATTGAAGATTTTTCTTTGATGGATGATTGGGATGATAAATACGCTTACCTTATCGAACTTGGGAAAAAAATAACACCACTTTCTCAAGAATATAAAACAGAGAAAAATATAATTAAAGGATGCCAGTCAAAGGTATGGATCATTTCTAAATTAGAAGATGGTAAAATATTTTTTCAGGCAGACAGCGATGCCCTTATTGTGAAGGGACTTATTGCCCTGTTGTTAAAAACCTATTCAGGGTACAGTCCTGAAGAAATCATCTCAACGGAGCCCTATTTCATTGATAAAATTGGCATGCAGCAACACCTTTCCATGACACGATCCAATGGACTGGCCTCGATGGTAAAACAAATCAAGTTGGATGCTCTTGCCTTTAATACCAAAAATTAGAAAATTCTATTGAACTATAAAAGCTTTCTATCTGTTTAACATAGCGGAATATGACTGAAACACTTACAGAAGAACAATTAAAAGAAAAAGCACTGGAGGCGATAAAAAAGGTATACGATCCAGAAATACCCGTAAACATATACGAACTCGGTTTAGTATACGAAATCAGCGTATTTCCAATCAACAATGTATTTGTGCAAATGACTTTAACGTCTCCAAGTTGCCCTGCAGCTCAGTCAATACCGGATGATGTAAAGCGATTTATAAAAGAAATTGAAGGTGTCAACGATGTAACGGTCGAAATCACTTTTGATCCACCATGGACACAAGAGATGATGACAGAAGCTGCCAAACTCGAACTAGGCTTTATGTAATTAAAAATTTTATTTATTCATTCAAAATTATAACAAACTATGTACCCAGAACATTTAGTAGCTCCTATGCGTCAGGACTTGGTAAGCGCAGGATTTCAGGAATTGAAAACTTCCACAGACGTAGAATCTGTTTTAAAAGATAATAAAGGCACTACTTTATTAGTTATAAACTCCGTTTGCGGATGTGCTGCCGGTGCAGCAAGACCTGGTGCTAAACTTGCCTTACAAAGAAGTAAAATAAAACCTGATAAAATTGTTACAGTATTTGCCGGCGTAGACAAAGAGGCTACACAAAAAGCAAGAGAGTTTACCCTTCCATATCCTCCTTCTTCTCCTGCCATGGCTTTATTTAAAGATGGTCAATTGGTTCATTTTGTAGAAAGACACAACATTGAAGGTAGAAATGCCGAAATGATTGCTCAACATTTAGAGGCTACATTTGAAGAATTTTGTCAAAACTAAGTTTCGAATCATACAACAAGAATAAAAAAGAGAGCGGCAATGCTCTCTTTTTTATTTTAGAATTCGATAATATAAAATCTTTTGCTCATCTGTTCTCAACAGTATTTATAAACCTCTCGCTCGTCGAAGTTGAATTTTCATTTCACGAAAAACGATCATTCGTTGTTTATTCAAACTAATAATACATTCGCTTTCGCCAGTTTTCGGAAAACCCATTGTTAAGTATAGTAGTATTATTCATTTCTGCTTGTTTCTTTCCCGCCAACAAAGCTGCCAATGCCATTTCGTCCTCTGAAGGTGAAGACAACAAAAGAGAAGGTGTAAAATAATTTTGAACAAAGTGCGTATCAAAACTACCGTTTATAAATTCCTGGTGTTGCATTACAAATTTCCCGAAAGCCAAGGTAGTTTGTACACCGGTGATATCGTATTCCTCTATTGCCCTCAACATTCTGGCGATTGCTTCCTCTCTGTTAGAAGCTGTCACCGTAAGTTTTGCAATCATTGGATCGTAATAGATTGGGATGGTCATCCCCTCTTCAAAACCATCGTCAACACGTATTCCGGGACCTTGCGGCCTTTGGTAATGCGTTATCTTTCCAATGTCGGGTAAAAAATTATTAGTAGGATCTTCTGCATAAACTCTCAATTCTATCGAATGTCCACGGATGGATAAATCTTTTTGCGCAAAAGAAAGCGGTTCTCCTTGAGCTATTTTTATTTGCTCTTTTACCAAATCAACCCCTGTTATACTTTCGGTTACAGGGTGTTCTACTTGTAAACGCGTATTCATTTCTAAAAAATAAAAATTCTGTTTCTCATCCATAATGAATTCTACCGTACCAGCACTGTAGTAACCGCAAGATTTTGCTACTTCTACTGCGGCCTTACCCATTGCCTCTCGGATTTCGGGAGTCACAATAGCCGAAGGTGCTTCTTCAATGACTTTCTGATAGCGCCTTTGTATTGAACATTCACGTTCAAAAAGGTGTACCACGTTTCCATGCTGATCTCCCAATACTTGTATTTCTATATGTTTAGGAGCACTAATGTATTTCTCAATAAAAACAGCACCATCTCCAAAAGCAGATTGCGCCTCGCTGGAAGCCCGATGCACCTGTTCCTCAAACATTTCTTTATTTTCAACAATTCTCATCCCCTTTCCACCGCCGCCCGCACTTGCCTTTATAAGTAAGGGAAAGCCTATTTGTACGGCGATGTTTTTCGCTTCCTGAATATCTGCCACAGCCTTTCCACTGCCTGGCACCATGGGTACATTATAGGCGGAAGCCGATTCCTTGGCCCCTAGTTTACTGCCCATGATCTGAATAGATTCCGAAGAAGGCCCGATAAAAATAAAACCGGCGTCTTTTACTTT
>DATHPH010000305.1:0-2176 GCA_035484095.1 Cytophagaceae bacterium
GGTTTTTAATTTATTTGTTGGAGATATTAAATCGAGCAGTACCGCATGTTCGGAAGAATCGTATACCAAAATGTACAATTACTTTCAACAATTGAACAAACCTTTGATCTATACGCCGGGCGATAACGAGTGGACTGATTGCAGTAAAAAGGAAGCAGGTGCCTACGACCCGGAAGAACGACTTGAAGTCATCCGTAAAATATTTTACAAAGACAACAAAAGTTTAGGGAAGGAAAAAATGACGCTAACGCTTCAATCTGAAAACCCTGCCTATGCCAAATTTATTGAAAACAGACGTTGGGATTACAACGGTATTTCATTCGCTACGATTCACATAGTAGGTTCTTCCAACAATTTCTTAGAAGACAGTAAAAATCAAAACAAAGAATTTTTTGAACGCAACAATGCCGATATTATTTGGTTGCAGGAATTATTTGCGGATGCAATCAAAAAGAACCAAGCGGCAATCGTTATCGTCTGCCATGCCGACATGTTTAACGTAGAAGGGAATTATATTGGATTCAAAGCTTTTTTGAAAGAACTGCGTAAACAAACAATTGCATTCGATAAACCAGTATTGCTGATTCACGGAGACTCCCACAAATTTGTGGTGGATAAACCCTTAACGGAAACAGCTAAATCGGAAAAATCACTTTGGAATTTTACTCGCTTACAGGTATTCGGAGATCAGGAAATTCAAGCAGTTAAAGTAACGGTTAACAAAGAATCGACTGGTATTTTCCAAATAGAGCAATTGCTCATCAAAGGAAACTAATCCATTCGGCTGGCTGGAAGCGTATTCTTTCATGCAACGATCCAGAGCCGTTGCATGAAAGTTTTTTGTACCCTACTAATAGAATTTTGACTTTACAGAGTCTGTTATTTCCATTTAAAATTGTATATTTCTAGTACAATTAATTTAATCTTCCTTTTACAAAAACGAATACCATGAAACCATTCTTCCTCCTAATATTCCTAAGCATCTTTATCGAATTTGCCTCTGCACAGGATTTACGAACAAACTTAGAAACTGCTTATTCAAATTTTGCTGACGCCGTAAAAAACAAAGATGCGGATAAGCTTAAAAAAGCATTGTGTTCTTATAGTTACATGACTTCTAAAAACGAATTATTGTCGGCTCAGGTCAAATTTCCTGATGGTTATTTCAGTTCTGCCCCAAGAATGGTAATGGATTTGAAAAAACAAACTTTTTTAAAAGCAGTCGAAAATGGTCCAACGGCAAACTGTATTTATTATGGTAAAGACGCCTTTGGTACTGCCACATTAATCATATTAAAATTTTTCAAAGAAGACGGCAGCTGGAAATTCAATACGCTTCAAGACAAAAGCTCGGAAGATGTTATGAATAAATTAAAAGCAAACGATACTACTTTTCTTAGCGGGAAAACCTTTTATCCGGACGGCATATTACCTGCTACCCCCGCTGAAATTGTTCCGGGAGAGTATAAAGCATTGCTGGATGTCATGGGATATGGGTTTAACGTCCAAATAAAAATCAACGGCATCAATCAGCCGGGTTCTTTCAATGGAAAGGGAGAAGCGAGTTCTGACATATTGGTATTGGGAGGTGTAAAGAAAGGAGTGAATACCATTGAAATCAATGTTACGCCTATCCCAGGAATAGCAACGCAAAAGCTTATGATAAACGTTGCCGTTGTAATTCAAGACCAGGAATTTGAAGTTTTCGAACTGGAAGACGACAAACCTGCTGCTTCTATTGTGAAACAATTTACAGCTAAGTAATTCTCATAACATTTCTACTACTATGAGCATTAGCAGAAGAAATGTTATAGTAAATAAAAGTGCAGAAAGTGTTCTACAAGTTTTGCATTTTTATTTTGTCGATAAATTATTGGGTTAATCCAATTATCTGAAAAAGTTGGCAATTGTTGCGACAATAATGCTAATACCATATTAAGCATTCAGCACATGAATAGAATGACCATACAACAGCTTCAGAGGAAGGAGAGAAGTCTATCTCCACAAAAGTTGCCTAAAAGCCATTTACAATCCAACTTATAAAACCACCAACAATAATAAACTTTTCTTTTTTATTCATATTTCCTTACACTTCTTATACTTCTCATGTCACCCTTTTTTAGGGACTAAAATATTACCATAATCAAAATTCAATTTTTGACCTACTAAAAAAAGA
>DATHPH010000306.1:0-4117 GCA_035484095.1 Cytophagaceae bacterium
CAATCTTTTCTCTATCCGATCCAATGCCATGTTCAGATACTTTTCTCTTATTTCTTCCGTATCCACCAAATCTACGGCAACTGGAATTAAAATAAAAAGAACTTCTTTTCCGGGAGGTACGATCGAGGGATCAATCTGAGAAGGACAGGAAGTATAGAGCAATGGATCAGAAGGCCACATTGGGGTATCGTATATTTCAGAAGCATGCTTTTCAAAATCGGCATCGAAAAATAAGGTATGGTGTAAGATGTTGTCCATTTTTTTGTCCAACCCCAAATAATAAAGTAAACAAGAAGGTGCCAACTTACGGGTATCCCAGTATTTCGGGCTATATCTTCTGTTTTCTTTCGCCAACAATTCCTGGTCTACGTGTGCATAATCGGCTGCCGCTACAACAATATCCGCAGGTATTTCAATGCCGTTGGAAGTTACGGAGACAGCTTTGCCATTGGTTACATTTATTTTCTCAACATTTTCATTTACAAGAAATACGACGCCTTGTTCCTTTGCTACCTGAATCATAGCTTTTACAACAGCATACATTCCACCTTTAGGATACCAAGTACCCAAAACAATATCCGAATAATTCATCATGCTATATAAAGCAGGTGTATCCTGAGGTTTAGCCCCTAGAAATAATACCGGAAATTCAAGTAATGAAAGTAATTTTTTATTAGAAGTAAATTGTTTTATATGATTTGTAATGGAAGTCAGCAACTGCATTTTAAAAAGAGATTTTAAAATTCTCATATCGACAAACTCGAATATCGACAGACTTGGTTTGTTTACAAACTCACCCATTCCTATTTCATATTTGTACTTAGCTTCTTCCAGAAATTTTTTCAATCCTATGCTACTTCCATTTTCAATTTTTTCGAACAATTGAAAAACGCCTTCCAGAGAAGCAGGAATATCTACAAAATCATCCTGTCCAAAATAAACACGGTACGATGGATCAAGTCTTTCCAACTCATAAAAATCAGTAGCTTTTTTGCCAAACTGCTTAAAAAAATCGTCAAAAATTTCAGGCATCCAATACCAACTTGGTCCCATATCAAAGTGATAGCCTTCTTTTATCATTTGGCGGGCTCTTCCACCAAGACTACTGTTTTTTTCAAGTACCGTTACCTGATACCCTTTTTTGCCAAGCATTGCTGCTGCGGCTATTCCCGCAAATCCGCTTCCAATAACGATTACTTTTTTAGACATAAATATAAGAATCGTACAAATTTAAATAAGTTTTTCAGAATACCATGAGTTGAAAAATCAATTTATGCTGTATTTTCAAGTAAAATGGAAAAGTAAAATAACCAGTCGTTTGTGTGTGCTGTTCATTTAAATATTGGTTATATTTCTAAGCTGAAAATTGACGTTTCATAGTTTATGGTATTAGAAACAAAACAATTTGAAATTGTTGATCTTCTTTTAAATCTAAAATTCTATTTAAGAAAATAATATATGCGAACCTTTATCATTGCATTTTTCCTGTTTCTATTTTTGGCACTAAACAGTAGGCTTTGTGCACAGCTTTCCAAAGCGGATACCATGAGTCTTGTAAAAACGGCTTCTATTATTTTGAAGCCGGAACTTCATTATCGGTACAATCTGCATTCGGATTATGCAACGCAAACTGTTGTGAAAAGAACGAATAATTTTAATAACACAATAATTCCTTCCGATACCATGGAATTAAAACAAAAATTGAAAAACAATCTTTCGGATGCTACTGTTTGTTTTAAGCTTTATAACCTTTATAAAAATATCTATAACTATAAAAGCAGCCGGTTTTATCTTCATAAATCAATATTCTGGTTTCAAGAAATCTTGAAAACGAATCCACTCGATTCCGCTGCTGTTATGAATCTTTCTATACTTTATTCAGAAGACCATGATTACGATGGAATGAAAGCAGCTTATAAAATTTTAGCACAAGTGCTTTCGGAGAAAGAGCAACCCTATACAATGTTGTGCATGTTGTATATGTCAAAACCGGATAGTGTAGATTATTTTCTCAGTCAATACAATCAAAAAATAAAAGACAGTTACAAAAAGATGGTTTTGGTTGCTACAGTGAAGGCTCTACAAAATGCTATTCACGTCAATCCTAAAGACAGTACAAATTTTCGAAACAAAGACTATACTGCGTTCACCGATTGGACTATAATAGAAGGTATTTACAAGGAAAATAAAAATAAACCGGAATATCAACTTGTTTATCATTCTATCAAGACCTATTTGATTGGAATTCAATTTACAATTTTTGGTTCAGAAGTTCTCAAGCGTTATGAATCAGACTTAAAAGAATTGGAAGCCTATTACCTGGATTGTATAAAGAGTAAAGTATATACCAACAAACTTCTACCTTACCTGTCTTTGTCTGCAGTTTATACTTTTCAGAAAAAGTACGACCTTGCTCTTTCTGCACATGACAAAGCATACAAATGGATGAAAGAATATCGTGTGACAGATCAAAACGAATCGGAAGAAATTATTGATAGTTATTTAAAACTCTTTGATCTGGCGCACCGTTACAAAGAAGGTGCAGATTTTATTAAAAAATTGATTCATGAAAACGAGTACAACCTATATTATCGAAAGGTGTACATTTACTTCTTATATCAATCAGAATTTTCAAATGAAATAAATATTCAAGCTTCCAAAATTGATTTTTATAATCATGCCGATCTATATCCACAATTGGTTTATGCGTACGAAGCACTAAAAAATCATCATTACGATGCTATGTATAAAGAACTTACCAATGCCTATGCTAAAAATTCTTCTGCACCCGAGGTATTTGCTTTTATGGCTGTGCTGAATATTTTACATGGAAATTATCCTGAAGCTAAAAAAAATATAGCGGATATAAAACCTTCCATGCCTTCCATGGCAGAAAAATTGAGCCAATTTATGAAATAGAGAATTCGAAGGGATGAGTCAATACGATGAAATACCGATACATTTTTAAGTGGTTCATTCCTAAATCCCATAAATCTTAATACCTTTGCATTAAAATTTACTATTCATGAATTACCTATCTGCAGAAGGCATCTCAAAATCATATAATGAAAATTGGTTGTTTCAGAATATCAATATTGGCGTAGCCCGTGGGCAAAAAATTGCCATGGTTGGTGTAAATGGTTCCGGAAAATCTACCTTACTTAAAATACTTGCCGGAAAGGTGACCCCCGATGGTGGCCAGGTGGCAGTAAGCAAAGACATTACCATTGGTTTTTTAGATCAGGATCCTGAATTTATAACAGGCCAAAAAGTATCTGAAGCACTGTTTAATCCTAATAGTGAAATTGTAAAAGCTATTAGAGCTTACGAAGAGTCGTTGGAAAATCCGGAAAACGAAGCAACTTTCCAAAAGGCCATGGAACGTATGGAAGCACTCAATGCTTGGGATTACGACCAACGAGTGAAGCAAATAGTTAGCTACATGGGTATCCAAAATCAGGAACAAACGGTAGAAACGCTTTCCGGTGGGCAGAAAAAAAGAGTTGCCATGGCACGGGTACTGATAGATCTTCCCGATCTGCTTATTATGGATGAGCCTACCAACCACTTGGATTTAGATACTATTGAATGGCTTGAAGGATTTTTATCGACACAAAATACGACGTTACTGCTGGTAACCCACGACCGTTATTTTCTTGATAAAGTGTGCAATGAAATAGTAGAACTTGATCGGGGAGAAGTATTCCGCTATAAAGGTGGATATAGCTATTTTTTAGAAAGAAAAGCAGAACGCGAACAACAACTGCAGTCTACCACGGATAAGGCGCGAAACCTTATGAAAAAGGAATTGGAATGGATGCGTCGTCAACCCAAGGCAAGAGGAACAAAAGCCAAGTATAGAATTGATGCCTTTCAGGACTTAAAAGAAAAGGCTGCCGGCAAAGAAGAGGTACAAAAACTAGAGTTAAATATCAAGCAAACCCGCCAAGGGAATAAGGTGATCGAAGTAGAACATATTTATAAAAATTTTGGTACTAAAAAAATAGTCGAAGACTTTTCTTATATCTTCAAGAAGAAGGATCGAATCGGAATTGTCGGAAAAAATGGAATGGGCAAATCCACGTTGTTAAATATGCTTACGGGACAACTCCTCCCG
>DATHPH010000307.1:0-4694 GCA_035484095.1 Cytophagaceae bacterium
AATATACTTACCTTGTTCTAAATTGGTATATTTAACTGGTTCAGGTTTATCATTGTAATTCCAATCAGATTCAAATCCTTCTAATTTATAGGCATATTTTACTTTTTTAGTATTGGTATAGTTGAACGCAACATATTCAACAATAATATTGGATTGTGAAGACTTAAGTGTGATATCATTACTTATATCGAACGAAACTCTTTTTACTCCTTCATGTCCACTGCTATTGGTTTCAAAGGCTTGTAAACTTTTAATAACGACATTAGGAGCATTTTTATTAATGGTTATTTCTTGTGGATTAAAACGATTATAGCCATTGATTCCACCAAACAACAATTCTCCTGAAGATAATTTATAGCCGGCTTTAATACTAAACTGATTGCTTTGTAAACCGTCGGATTTGTCATAGTTTTTAAAAATTTTTGTTTCAGGATCAAAACAGGAAATACCTTTATTGGTGCTTAACCATAATTTACCGGCATTATCTTCCAGAATTTCCATTACGTTGTTATTGGCCAATCCATTTTTTTCTTTCAGTGTATAAAATTTTATACTATCCCGATTCATTTGACATAAGCCACCGGCAGTCCCGATCCAAAAACGGTTTTTACTGTCTTCGTAACAATGATACACCGTATTATTTCCAAGACTGTTCGGATTACCTGCATCGTGTAAAAATCTTCTGAATCTTCCATTTACTTTATCTTCAATCAAATTCAAGCCGACGGAGGTACAAACCCATACATTCTTCCGTCTGTCTTCATAAACGTAGTACACAAAATTATCACTGATAGAAGATGGATCTCCATCTTTTTGTGTGAAATTTTTATAGGAGTTATTTTCCCTGTTAAATAGAAATAATCCATCTCTCCAACCTCCAAGCCAGAAATTTGATTCACTATCTTCCAACATACTTCCGAAAGAATAATTAGGAATTTTTTTCTGAAATGTACCCTTCTTTTTGTCCATTAAAAGCAGGCCTTCTAAGTAAGTTCCAGCCCAAATATTTTTTCTTTTATCTTCATAAACAGAAATGATAACATTTGAAGCAAGTGAATTGGGTTGGCTGGTTTTGGTATAAAAGCTGAATTTTCCGGTAGCCGTGGTATATTTATTTAACCCTCCATCATCGGTGCCAATCCATAAGTTTTTGTCACAGTCTTCTGTAAAACAAAGAACCGCATTATGATTTAAGCTATTAGGGTTTAAAGGATCGTTAAAAAAATGACCAAATCGATTGTTAGGTACTTTATACAAGTTAATGCCGCTGGCAAAAGTGCCAAGCCAAATGTTACCATTTCTATCCTTAAGAATCGTGTTGATAGAATTATGTCCTACACTATTCGTGATATATTTATTGTGCCGAAGATTTTCAACGGTATTTGTTTTTACATTTAAGATATATAAACCAAGATTTTCCGCACTGACCCAAATATTGCCTTCATCGTCTTGACTTATAGAAGCAATCATTCTATCAAAAGGGATTAAAGTATTTACGATGAATTTATTTTTTTCTTCGTCAAAAAAATACAACCCATCTTTTGCAGTACCGGCCCATATTTTCCCGTCATTCCCTTCGTATATCGAAGCCACGAATTTTCCTTCCAACCCACTCCCCTCCTCTGAAAAGGAAAGAAATTTTTTAGATTTCACATCAAACAGACTCATACCAGCCGTATATGTTCCAATCCATAATCGATCCTTTTTATCACAATGAACTACAAATTGAGAATTTGCTCGCTCGTCGATTGTATTCTTATAGGATTTGAATTTATAGGTATTTTTATCCAAGTAGCAAATGCCGTTATCTTTTGTAGCGATCCATAAATTTCCTTTAGAATCACACGTAATATCGGATACTTTATTACTTGAAATGCTGCTTAGATTATTCGGATTGTTGGTAAAATGAGCGAAGGCATCTTTTTTTGCATCGTATCTTGAAAGTCCATCATTATATCCTATCCAAAGAATATTTTCATTGTCAACAAAAACGCACCGTACGTAATTAACAAGTAAACTTTTCGGATCACCTTCTTTGTTTTGATAAACTTTAAAATCATATCCGTCGAAACGGTTAAGTCCATCGGAAGTAGCGAACCACATGTACCCTTGTTTGTCTTGTGCAATATCACGAACCCAATTACTGGATAAGCCGTCTTCCTGATCGTATTGTTCAAAAATTCTACTTTTCTGTTGGCTAAAAGCAGTGGAACAGCAAACCAGAAAAAGAAAGATAAAAGTTGCTTTTTTGGAAAAGGGAAGATTCATGTGATTTGATTTTTCGGGTTTCATGGAATTAACAACTCTATTTTACTCGTTTTTTGATTATAAGGTTGCATGAAGTTACGGAAGAAAATTTGAATTTTTAATTGTAGCAGACGAATTAGAATTAGTATTTATAAACATTTTATTTCCTTTTAGAACAGGCATATAGATAGACAAACCTCCGTTTCCATTTTACCTTAGTATTGTCGTCGTACAGTTGTTAGATGGCTGTAGGTTTAACAATTACTAACAGTGCTATGTAATAATGATTCTTGGAGGAAAAACTCCAAAAGCAACTTAATAAAAAGAATAGGGATATCTTCAAAAGTAGAAAAGATTCCAAATCAGGTAATACACCAGATATAGGACAACAAATCTCCCTGGAAATAAATAATCAAATAGGATTTATAAAGTTTCGCTATTCATAGGAAAGATTTGGAGCCAGCCAACGCTCGATGAATTCTACCGACATTCCTTTTCTATCAGCGTAATCTTCTACCTGGTCTTTTTCTATTTTTCCCAACCCAAAATAGGTAGCCTTAGGGTGTGAATAATACATGCCACTAACAGCGGATGCAGGATACATGGCATAATTTTCAGTAAGTTTAATTCCTATGCTGTTTTCAGCATCGAGAAGGGCAAACAATGTACGTTTCTCCGTATGATCCGGGCAAGCTGGATAGCCGGGAGCCGGACGAATACCAACGTATTCTTCTTTGATTAAGGCATTATTATCCAATTTTTCATCTTTTGAATATCCCCACCATTCCCTTCTTACTTTAGCATGTATACATTCTGCGAAAGCTTCCGCCAAACGATCTGAAATTGCTTTTATCATGATGCTATTATAATCGTCATGATCTTTTTCATATTTTTTTGCCATCTCCTCAGCACCAAATATCGCCACAGCAAATCCGCCTATATAATCCTTTATGCCAGACTCCGCGGGAGCAATAAAATCAGACAAAGAAATATTGGGAAGCCCGGTACCTTTTAAACCCTGCTGACGTAAATTATGAAATACAACACTTTCCTTTTTTCTTTCTTTGTCTTCAAATAATTGAATATCGTCCTCTCCTTTTCTACTAGCAGGATACAAGCCTATTGCTGCTTTAGCAATAAGTAATTTTTTCAAAACAACTTCCTTTAATACACGTTGTGCATCCTTGTATAATTTGGTTGCTTCAGCTCCTACCACTTCATCCGTCAGAATTTTAGGATATTTTCCATGCAATTCCCAAGTCTGGAAAAAAGGTGTCCAGTCTATATATTCCGCAATTTCTTCCAAGGGATATTCTAAAAAGTATTTATTACCAATAAAAGTAGGTTCTGTTACAACAGTACTTGACCAATCAATTTTTGTTTTGTTTTCGCGGGCTTTTGCAATCGTAATGTAATTTTTATCCTTTCTACGACCAGCATGCTCTTCACGTAGTCTTATGTATTCCTCTTTTATTTTTCCTTTAAAAATGTCGTGTGTTTCTTTTCCAATTAAGCTTCCCGCTACCGGTACACTTCTTGAAGCATCCAACACATGTACTACTGATCCACTGTAATTCGGATCAATTTTTACGGCAGTATGGATACGAGAGGTGGTAGCACCGCCTATCAGCAAAGGAATTGTAAACCCTTGCCGCTCCATTTCTTTCGCTACGAACACCATTTCATCCAGAGAGGGTGTAATAAGTCCGCTGAGGCCAATGATGTTCACATTATGCTCCCGCGCGGCAGCTAATATTTTTTCACATGAAACCATGACGCCAAGATCAATAATTTCGTAGTTATTACAAGCCATTACAACACCTACAATATTCTTACCTATATCGTGCACATCACCCTTTACGGTTGCCATCAGAATTTTTCCATTGTTAGAATTTTCCGATACAACACCCGTTTCCATTAATTTCCTTTTTTCTTCCTCAATAAAAGGCAAAAGATAGGCTACTGCTTTTTTCATGACACGTGCACTCTTCACTACTTGAGGAAGAAACATTTTCCCGGCACCAAACAAATCTCCGACCACGTTCATACCGTCCATCAAAGGACCTTCAATTACCTGAATCGTTTTATCAAATAAATGACGGGCTTCCTCGACATCTGTTTCCACAAAATCAGCATTTCCTTTTACCAATGCAGGCGTCAGACGTTCCTGCACCGTTCCTTTTCTCCACTCTTCGTCTGCTTTTTCACTTCCTTTTCCTATACCTTTTAAAGATTCAGCAAAGTCAAGTAAACGTTCGGTAGCATCCTCTCTCCTATTTAAAACAACATCTTCAATTCTTTCAAGAAGTTCTTTCGGAATGTTATCGTATATTTCCAACATAGAAGGGTTCACAATACCCATGTCCATTCCTGCTTTCACAGCATGGTAAAGAAAAACAGAATGCATGGCTTCCCGCACATGATTATTTCCTCGAAATGAAAAAGAT
>DATHPH010000308.1:0-1508 GCA_035484095.1 Cytophagaceae bacterium
CGAATTTTATTTGATAAGAGTTTGTTTGAGCCTCAAAATAAGACAAATTGGCTATCATTAAAAATACGTAAAAATACCAATCTAATAAATAGTGTTTTTACGTATTAAAATATTTTTGGTCGCTCACGTATATAGTTACCAGCTTTTCTCCAACAAGCGTTTCCTGTCACTTCCTTTGTCAAAATAACCATCGCCTTATTTTCTTATTAAATTCAAAATATTACTTTTAAATCACTTATCCAATTTATTTTTTTTGCGAACACAAGATCACTATCCTCAGTTCTTTTCTTTACAGCTATTTGTTTAGAATGGCAATATTTTGTGGAACAAGATAAATTGTATTATTGATTTGAATAAAAATTTGTTCGAGAAATTACTTCATAAATCATTTTACGATTTTAGAATAAAAGGCAATGAGTAGTTTTGATAGTTCAGCTTCGTAGTTACATAAATTGCTAGCACGATTCGACTGATACAACCTGTCTTTTATTAAGTTTGATGGCAAAGCCTCGCGAACAGCGTTTAAGTTTTTGCTATCTGGCCGTTATTTCTTTCTACGAATAATTCCTATCTTTCTGGGATCAACGAAAATTAAATTAAAATGGATTGGGCATTTTATTTCTCTTTTTTCTGTGCCATCCATCTGGACCTGATAGCACTGTTGCTTTGGATGGTTTCAAGCAAAAACCGTTCTAATTTATACCTTGCCGTTTTTATTTTTCTATTTTCAAGTATTCATTGGCAAAATGCTATTCTTCTGGGTGGGTATATCGGCGAGTTTCCTTATATCGATCCTTTGTGTGGCATTTTGCTGAGTCTTTGCGGGCCTTTTTTCCTTTTCTACATTCGCTCGATCACCGCTACTAAAGTATTTTCTTCTCCCGCCGATCTTTTTCACCTGGCTCCCTCACTCATATCAGTGCTCCATTTCTTGCGTACCCTTGGCTGGACACGTGAAGAGTTTTACAATTTTTATTATGCTGCACAAAACAGGTATACTCCTGAAAATAAGTTTATGCTTTTTCTCATGATCGGTTATTTCCTGCTTTATCTTGTATGGGGATTATACCTGATCCGAAATTACTCAGACAAGATTCAACAGTTTGCCTCCAACCTCGACAAAATTCAGCTCAACTGGCTGAAGTACACACTTTACATTTTTATCTTCCTGGCAGTTGTTTTAGCTCCATTATTTCTGCTTATCGGGAAAATCAATTACATGGTGGTGGCGATGATGTACTTTACCACTTTTTTGTATTTATGGATCGTTTACCGCTCGATGAACCATTCTCCTTTATTTATCAATGAGATGGCTTCGATGCTACAGTCTTCAAAAGAGAAATCAGGCGAAAAAGAAGAGATCACGGAGCCTTCCCGTTACCAGAATTCATCTCTGAATGCAGAAAAGCTCCAGGCCTATTACCAGCCTCTGGAACAATATCTTGTGACCCAGAAACCATACCTCAATCCTGAACTGAGCCTGAAAATGCTCTCCGATCAAACCGGGA
>DATHPH010000309.1:0-7904 GCA_035484095.1 Cytophagaceae bacterium
ATTTGTGACAGCACTTTTGAAAGTAAAATAAAACAATACAAAGCCCATCAGTGGACCATAATACAATGGTTGACCAAAAATATAATTGATGGTGAACCAAGGAGAGTATGATTCTGATGCTCGTTGGAAAAGATGAAACCGAAAAGAAATGAAATCATGTGTGTATTGCCAATAGAGATGCGGCAAAAATAAAGCGAAGGAAAGAAGCCCTGCTATTATAAATTTCCGCTGGATCAGTAGTCTTGGGTTAGAAAGAATAGTAAAGAAAATAACCAATACACCATGATACTTACTATACACCAATAAGCTCATAATAATGGTTAAGATCAGCGTATGCAAAATAGTTGGTGTCTTTAAAAATTTATCATACGCAACAAAAAAGAGTACTGTAAAAAACAACAAGGGAACATCCGGTAGACTAAAAAATCCAAACAAATGAATGGGGAAACAAGATAAAACGAACAAAGAAAAGATTTTTATATTTTCTGGCTCTGATAATTTATATATATAATAAATAACAACCGTACTCATCAAAATACTGATTAATCTCACGCCCAGTTCGTTTTTTAAAAAGGCATAGCCTAAAAGGTCCATTACCATAATAGCTGGTGGATGATCAAAATATCCCCAAGCAGGAAAACGGGAATACATCCAATAATACGATTCATCAAATCCCAACTCCGTAAAATAGGCAGATAAAACGTTTATCAAAAACCAAAGAACGAGTAAGTGTTGAATTTTAAACGAAAACTTTTCTGACATTTTACTTCTAGTGATTCATGGACTTATAGATTCCGATGGAGAGACTGTGAAAATTTTTTGTTAAGACTTTCGTTTTAGGTTCTATCTATACAATAATAAAAACATTGGTACTTCCTTTTTGTGTGCAGGAATCGAGCGTAAAGGTAGAAATTAGCCTTTAAAGAACAAATATCAAAAAACCACGAGGTCTTTTGCCTCATTTTTTTTAATCATTTATTTCCAACCAAACAAAAAAAGAGTCTTTATGCTCCATTATTAATTAATATTTCATATCTTATAAAAGTTGGTTCCTGATTGATAATGTGGGGTGATGGAATTGTTATATAATAATTTTATGCCTATGTTACTCGAAGAAAAAATTATTCAGGTTGAATCTTTTTATACTGATTTAGACAAAGATCTTGCAACATTTCAATCTCAAAGCAATCTTTCTTGTTTATCCGGATGTTCTGCATGTTGTCATTCACCAGAAATTGAAGCGACGGTACTTGAACTTTTACCTCTTGCATTACATTTGTATAAAGAAAATCAGGCCGAAGAATTTTACAAATCGCTTCTGACAAACGAATCATCTTCCTTGTGTTTGTTATATAAGCCAATCTTAGCCAATCTCAGAAAAGGTGCTTGTACAGAATATCAATACCGCCCGATGGTTTGTCGTCTTTTTGGCTTTTCATTTATCCGCGACAAAGAAAGCAAACCAATTATGCTAACCTGTAAAACCATCAAAAGCAATCAACAGAAGGAATATCAAGAAATCAGCAATCAAGCGGAACAAGGCCTGGCGGTACCCTTTGCAGGAGATTATTTTATGAAACTCACTAATATTGATTTTTATCTGACCCAACACCAATACCCCATCAATGAAGCAATGCGGTATGCTTTGGAGATGTTATTAAATCATTTTCATTATACGGAAACTCTTGTGATAGATAAAAAACAAGTGTCTTGAACCTTTTAAAATACTTTCGCTTCTCTTTCCAACCATTTCTCTTTTATGAAAAAAGAAATGTTGCAATACCATTCGTTTATAGCTGATTTCAAAATCTCAGAAAAAATAAACCATTTCTAAAGATTATTTTATTCATCCTTATCGATTATAAAATCTTCGTAACGAAAAAGTCGATACCCTAATTTACCGGGTTCGGGATAAAGATAAATTTCCTCCTGAAACAATTTTTCTGTAATAAACTTATAAATAGTTTTGGCGGCATAGCAATTTTCGTTGTAAATCACATCGATGCCTGCACAATATAATTTTCCTATTAAATCGTTTAAAGCCAAATCCACTTTTTCCGGATGTATTTTGGACAGGTCTTGGAAATCAGGCTTCCCGATAAAATTGTAGACACTCGTAGAACCTGCTTCTTTGCACCTATTTTGGTAATCGTAAACTTTATTAAGCCATGCATTCTCTCTTTCCGTTGGTAATTTGAGCTCCTCTGATAGTTGCAGAACTGCAAGATTTTCTTCTCTCAACTTTTCCTTTAACAAATCAGTATCCATTCCTGGACACACTTCTTTTGTTACTTTTTTGTTTGGCATTTTTCTCATAGAACTATTAAAAAAATAAATTATTATGTTATTCAATTATTTAAAAATCAACTCTTTGAAAAATTTCTCCAACGATTTATATTCAAAGAATTTTAACGATCTTAGACGAGCGGCAAGGGGGGAACTTGCAACTTGCGATCGAAATATAACACGCAAATTACACTTTAATTTATTAAAAAAAACCTTTTACTTAGTGCTACTTTTTCCCATTACTATCTCTATATCAGTGTCTAAAAGTGAATTTTAGGAACAATTATGTACCCTAATGGGTAAAAAGATAAAATTTGTATAATGCGTTATTATTTTAGTGAAAATAGAGACCATTTTTTAAATTTCATTGCGAAATCGTGCACGATTTTAGAACTTTGGTATTAACGACCCTTCTAAAGATAGACGAACCATCCTTTATTTTTCAAAACAATATAATTTTTCTAATATGAAGAAAATCAATGTATATTTGTTTATGCGAATACAGAGTTATAAACATTTAAACTAACTGGTATATTTGTTTTATTAAAATAAGATAAAATATGGATAAATACTCTTATGTGGCAAACGCCGATGTATCTACAATAGACAGTTTGTACCAAAGCTATAAGCAGAGCCCTGATTCAGTAGATTACAGCTGGCAAAAATTCTTTGAAGGATTTGACTTCTCAACAGGTGCTATTGCCCAAGAAAAAGCTCAAACTACAAATGAAAACACCAGCGGTCCTTCCACGGCTAATGAAAAGGAAATGCAAGTTCGTTTTCTTATCCATGCATACAGAAGTCGCGCTCACCTTAGATCGAATACCAATCCCGTTCGTAAAAGAAAAGACCGTAAACCCATTCTTGACCTAAAAGATTTTAATCTTAGCGAAACAGATATGGACACTGTATTTGAGGCAGGAAAAGAGTTGGGAATAGGGAGAGCTTCTCTAAGAAAAATTTTAGAATCGCTTAAATACATTTACGAAGGAACAATTGGTTTTGAATACATGTACATTCGAGACCCGGAACGTCTAAACTGGTTCAGAGATAAGATAGAGAAAGAGTCTCTTGCCTTTAACCCTTCAACGGCAGAAAAAACCAGAATTTTATACAAATTAAATGAAGCAGTAGTTTTTGAAAACTTCCTTCACACAAAATACATAGGTCAAAAACGGTTCTCTCTTGAAGGAGGAGAAACTACCATTCCCGCATTGGATGCAATTGTTAACAATGCTGCACTGCTTGGTGTAGAAGAAGTAATGATAGGAATGGCACACCGAGGAAGATTGAATATCCTTGCCAATATTATGGGCAAAACCTACGAGCAGATTTTTAATGAATTTGAAGGCACTGCAATTCCAGACCTCACCATGGGCGATGGCGATGTGAAATACCACATGGGCTACAACAGTGAACTGACAACACCGGAGAACAAAGTAATAAAACTGAAACTTGCTCCAAATCCTTCCCACCTGGAGGCAGTAGACCCTGTGGTATTAGGCTTTATGCGTGCGCAAATAGATCGGGAATTCAGAGACGTGAGCAAAGTATTACCGATTTTAATTCATGGCGATGCTGCAGTAGCCGGTCAGGGAATAGTATATGAAATTGCTCAAATGTCTAAACTCGCTGGCTATACGGTGGGAGGAACTATTCATTTTGTCATTAACAACCAGGTAGGATTTACTACAGATTATGAAGATGCTCGCTCAAGTATTTATTGCACAGACGTAGCAAAAACCGTAGATGCTCCTGTATTACACGTAAACGGAGATGATCCGGAAGCAGTGGTCTTTTGTGCTCGTTTAGCAGTCGAATTCCGCCAAAAATTTGGAAGAGATATTTATATCGATATGGTATGTTATAGAAGACATGGTCACAACGAAAGCGATGAACCAAAATTTACGCAACCGGCACTTTATAACATCATTGCCCGTCACCCAAATCCAAGAGAGATTTATCTTAAAAAACTGATTGAAAAGGGTGCTGTTGAAGCCGAGTTGGCAAAAAAGATGGATAAAGATTTCCGCGATTTGTTACAGGATAGATTAAATCAGGTTAAAGAAAATGCATTGCCCTATACTTTCCAAAAAATGGAGAAAGAATGGCTGGAATTGCGAAGATCCAAACCGGAAGATTTTGAAAAATCACCCGAGACAGGAATAACACAAGAAACAATTAACAAAGTAGCAGAAGCACTTATCAAAATACCGGAGGGATTTAAGCCCATCAAACAAATTGAAAATCTTTTAAAAGACAGGCAGAAACAATTCTTTGAAACCAAAATATTAAATTGGGCGAACGCAGAATTACTTGCTTATGGCTCTTTATTGTTAGATAGGAAAATTGTTCGGCTTTCCGGTCAGGATGTACAACGTGGCACATTCTCTCACCGCCATGCCGTGCTGAAAGATGCGGAAACAAATGAACCATATAACAGTCTTAACTTTATCAGCGATAACCAAAAAAGTTTCCGCGTATTCAACTCCCTTCTTTCTGAATATGGCGTCTTAGGTTTTGAATTTGGGTATGCCATGTCTAATCCCCATGCTCTTGTTATTTGGGAGGCTCAGTTTGGAGATTTCGCCAATGGCGCCCAAGTAATGATTGATCAGTTTGTGGTTAGTACAGAAACCAAGTGGCGCAAACAAAATGGTCTGGTGATGTTGCTTCCTCATGGATACGAAGGACAAGGACCAGAACACTCTTCGGCAAGACTTGAGAGATTCTTAGAATTAAGTGCCGATTATAATATTATAGTAACCAATATCACTACTCCGGCAAACTTCTTCCATGCACTCAGAAGGCAATTGGCCTGGGAATACAGAAAACCGTTGATTGTAATGTCACCGAAATCGTTGCTTCGTCATCCGTTGGTTCAGTCTCCTGTTTCCGATTTTCTAAAAGGACATTTTCAGGAAATTATCGACGATACTTATGTAACACCAAAAGAAGTAAAACTGCTTTTGCTTTGTACCGGTAAAATTTATTACGATTTATTGGACGAACAACAAAAATCTCAACGCAAAGATGTAGCGATTGTAAGAATGGAGCAATTATACCCATTCCCTGAAAAACAATTAAATGAGATTTTAAAGAAATATAAAGGGGCAACTATTCGATGGGTGCAAGAAGAACCTGTAAACATGGGCGGATGGGGCTTTATCTTGAAACGACTTTATTATACAGGCATTCATATACAAGTAATTGCCCGCGACGAGGCTGCTTCTCCAGCGGTAGGTTACTTAAAAGCACACAACGAATCTCAGAAAGAACTTGTAAAACACGCCTTTAAAGAGAAGTACGATATTGTATTATGGTAAAAAATAAGTAGAAAGATTAAAGTTAAGAAATTAGAGGAGAATAGAATTTTTCATACTCCTCTAATTTGTACGCTTTTCACTTTAAACTCTAAACCTTAAACTTAGTAAAAAACATGAGTATCAAACAAATGAAAGTACCAACGGTAGGTGAGTCTATCAGCGAAGTAACCGTAGGGAAATGGAGTAAAAACAATGGTGATTATGTAAATGCAGAAGAAGTAATCTGCGAACTGGAATCCGATAAAGCCACGTTTGAAGTGACGGCAGAGTCTTCAGGAATTCTTGCCATTAAAGCCAAAGAAGGAGACGTCCTACCCATTGGAGGACTTATTTGTGAAATTGAATCCAAAAGTGGCGGTAATGAAACCAAAGAAACGCCAAAAGAAAACGTTAAGCAAGAGGTAAAATCCTCAAGCAAACAAGAAACCATTGAGATGAAAGTACCTACCGTCGGTGAATCTATCAGTGAAGTGACGATAGGAAAATGGAATAAAAAAGAAGGTGAATTGGTACATGCAGAAGAAGTAATCTGCGAACTGGAATCAGACAAAGCAACCTTTGAATTAAATGCTACTACAACTGGTGTCTTGCAGATTATAGCGCAAACCGGACAAGTCGTTCCTATTGGTGGTTTGATTTGTAAGATAACTGCTTCCGGAGATGTTTCTGTAAAAACTACTCCAAAAGAAGGTGTCGTTACTAACAGTAAAGAACAATCGACCAGCAATTATGCAGAAGGTCATGGTTCTCCTGCCGCCAATAAAATTCTAGCTGAAAAAGGAATTAAAGCAGAAGAAGTAAAAGGCAGTGGCAAAGATGGAAGAATCACAAAAGAAGACGCTGTAAACGCACAAGTATCTACTAAAAAACCGGAAACGACTCCAAGCAACTTTAACCAACCTATGACAACAAATACTTCAGGCAGCAGAGGTCAACGAAGAGAAAAAATGACTAGTCTTCGAAAAACAGTAGCACGTAGACTGGTCGCCGTAAAAAATGAAACCGCAATGCTTACTACTTTTAACGAAGTAGATATGAAACCTATTATGGATCTTAGAGCAAAGTACAAGGATTCATTTAAGGAAAAACATCAGGTTGGCCTTGGCTTCATGTCATTCTTTACTAAAGCCTGCTGTATTGCCCTTCAAGAGTTTCCTGCCGTAAATGCTTTTATCGACGGAGAAGAATTGGTTTACAATAATTACTGTGATGTATCCATCGCTGTATCTGCGCCAAAAGGATTGGTAGTTCCGGTAATCAGAAATGCGGAAACGTTAAGTTTTGATCAGGTTGAAAAAGAAGTAGTGCGATTGGCGCTTAAAGCCCGCGATAATAAACTTTCAATCGAAGAGATGCAAGGGGGTACATTTACCATTACCAATGGGGGAATCTTTGGATCCATGCTTTCTACACCAATTATTAACGCACCACAATCAGCCATTCTAGGTATGCATAATATTGTAGAAAGGGCAGTAGTGCAAAACGGACAAATAGTAATTCGTCCTATTATGTACGTGGCCTTGTCGTACGATCATAGAATTATTGATGGAAGAGAGTCTGTTGGATTTCTGGTTAGAGTAAAACAATTGTTGGAAGATCCTCAAAGAATTTTGCTTGGGGTTTAATCTTTCTGAATTAAAAGTAAATTTCAGCACCATTCACGTGAACCCTTTAAAGGATCAAACTTGTAATTAGAAAAATGAAAAGTAGTGTATACTATATAATTTTTTTCCTTTGGGGGTTTTCTACTTTTTGTAAAGCACAGATGTTTGAATTTTCATCTCATGATGCGTCTAAACTTCACAATCGTAGGCTGATTGTCGTATTATTGGAAGAAAGACCAGACATTTTAAAGAGAATAAAAAACGATGAAGGCAAAACGGCACGCTACAAAGCTGTAATAAAGTATGCAAATAACCTGATCAAAAAAACGGCTACCCGCTTTTGGAATGCAGGTCAATCAATCGAATTTCGTACTTCCTCAGAATGTTCTGCATTATCCGAACAATCACAATCTTACTTTACACTTGAATTTACTTCTCTGCGTTTTAATGAAAACACACAACTGTATCATTTAAAACCAGACACGAATGATCTTTACCCGGTTCGTCAGGAACTAATTCGAAGAAAGGAATATGGGTTTTTTGATTTAAGGCTCATAGAAAAGTACAAACAAAATGCCTTTTATACCTTTTATACCCCTTCGTCTGCCCCCAACGAATTTGATTTCATTACAGCAATTCAATTCATTTCAGAACTTGTAAAAGAGAAAATGAAAGAGCCTAAATTGGA
>DATHPH010000310.1:0-9093 GCA_035484095.1 Cytophagaceae bacterium
GAAAAACCTGTTACCAACGCATAAAACCAAAAAATAAAAATGGCTACAACTGTAAACAGGATTTTCCCATATTTTATCTTTTTCAAAAAACCAAAACCCATGAGCACAATAAAATAAATTAGTGACACATGTAACCCTGACACTGCCAACGCATGAACCGTTCCGGTGGCAGAATAGGCTTCGTACAATTGATCATCAAGCCCTGCTCTCGTTCCTAATAATAATGCAGATGCTAATTGATATTCATTTACACCTTTTATTCCTTCACGTAATTTTTGGTCACAAAAACTACGAAACAGATCCGAATATTGTATCAGAAAAAAATTATCCTTATGTCCAATTTTAATAAAAGAGTTACTTTTCAGAAAGTGAGTTGCTTCAATATTTTGTCTATGCAAATATCCTTTATAATCAAACTGCTCTGGATTAAGAGAACGTATTGGAACAAAAGGTTTACCTTTTACCATCAGAATATCTCCTTTTTGCAATTTCATCAAACTGTCTTTTCGAATATACGCAAGTAATTTTCCACTCGCATCCTTCCAATCTTTACCCGCATGTATACGATTTAGCGTCAAAACCATCTTTATTGATTTTTCTGTTCCATTTGGAATACTACTGACAACTGCTTCGTAATATTTTATCTCCTCAATAAAATGTACATAGTGCTTACTATGGTTTCTTTCTTCTTTTAGATCTACAACCAATACACCAAAAAGAAAAAGTATCAGAAATCCTAAAACCGACTTCATAAAAATTAACCCGGAATTATCCCTTCTATAAAAAAATAATATGGTGTAACATAAAACACAAACCACAACGAGCCAAGACGACTGTACCCAATCGGAAACCATTCCGGTAGCTATACCTACCATAAAAATCAATAATAACCGCACAAACGGAATACCCGAACGTAAAAAATACATTTTAAAAATTAATTTTAAAAATTAATAAATTATCACTTTTTGAGTTACACTGTTAGAACCAGAAGTAACCCTAAATATATATAAACCAGACTCTATACCCGAAACATTGACTTGCATCGTAAAACTAGGAGTATTTGTATTTTCAATCGTCATTACTTTTTCTCCCAGTTTATTATAGGCCTCTATTTTCACATCTTTAAGACCCGTATATAATACTTCTACATTTAAAATATCTTTCACGGGTATCGGAAATAAATTAAAAATTAATTCACTTGTTCTTTCAAATAAATGAATATTATCAATATATAAATTATTAACACCTTTTGAATAATCGGCAATTCTGAATTTAACATTTTGTTGCCCCATAAGAAACGCCAAATCGATACTTACTTTATTCCATTCAGTTGCATTTGGAACAAAATTATTTACTTGTCTCTTTGAAGTAATTAATTCATTTCCATAAATCACATCGAGCACATTCCATACACCTTTACAACCAATAGAATAGGACACCACCAAACTATCTGTATTATTACTACCCGTAGCGTTATAAGCATAGGCAAGATCAAAATCCAGGCTGGATTTATAGGTTGTATTGCTAAAGTTAAAATAGGGAGACACAAATGTATTCCAATATAAACTATCCACAGAACTATTATATACGCTATCGTTTTCAATCATAAAACTATAATTGCTTTGTCCATAAGCTCCAGGAGATACTCTTTCCCATTGCTTTGAATAAGTACTTGATGAATCATAATTGATAACCTTCCAACCGTCACTCAAATAGCTTTCGTCTTCGAAATTTACAGTATACGGAATTGGCAATTTCGATGCGGATTGGCAACAGGAAAATGCATTAAGCACTGCTATTCGTTTAGGACTAACTTGCATAACGGTTCTCATTCTGGCAGTCTGGCCTTGTGTAAAAATATTCATACAAGCATCGGCAGAATAATCCATATAATTCTGATTCATGTTAAGAGTTTTGGGCCCTAAACAGTCTGAAGAATCCATAGAGCAAGTTGCTCCGGATGTATAGGTTTCCTGAGGCGGGGTGTCGGATACATAATCGTCCCCACAATAAGCATCCCCCCATACGTGAATAAGCCCAAGCCAATGACCTATTTCATGTGTAGCCGTTCTTCCCAGGTTATATGGATATGTACTTGCTCCTGTAGTTCCAAAAACCTGATAATCCACCACGATTCCATCCGTATAATCAGATCCCATGTAAGGGGACAATCCGGTTAAAGAAGAGGAATCGGGGAATTGCCCATAACCTAGATAACCATTTGCAAGCGAGCATACCCAGATATTCAAATATTGGCTGTTAGGCCAATAGGACAATCCTTTTATAGTAGCATCTTGCGTTATATCAAAGGAAGCTTGCGGATTGTATACACGAACAATACCTGTTGTAGGATTTCCGTTTGGGTCAAGAGTTGCCAAACAAAATTGAATTTTTACATCCGCAGCTACACTTTTAAAAGCGGAATACGTATTGACAGTATCTGCATTCAGTCGGCGATAGTCTTGATTCAGTACTGGAATCTGTGATAATATTTGAGCATCAGAAATATTATTTCCTGTAATCGCATTGTTTGCAACATTATGAATTACATGCACTACAACCGGTATTTCGTATATGGTTTCTCCTTGTGTAGCAGCAAAAGCCTGGTTTATTTTAAACTGACTAGGTTGGTTAAGTTTTTGATTAAGCAATGCATTAAAGGCATCGTGTTGTCTTTTTAAATCAGGATTTCTTTTGTATAAATAATTCATATAATCCACATAACCGCATTTTCTTTGTGCATGACACAAGTTGTCGGTTAAAATGAAAAGAAAAAAAAGCAGGACAATTGTTTTCACTTTAAATAAGAATATTGATTAATATTTAACATAACTAAAATTCTACTACTTTTTAGTAACATCTTCGTAGGCATCAATAATTCTTTGTACGAGCTTATGCCTCATGACATCTTTTGAGTCCAACTCTACAAAACCTATGCCTTTGATATTTTTCAAAAGACGTAAACATTCCAACAATCCTGATTGTTGTTTCCCTGGCAAATCTATTTGGGAACGATCACCGGTAACAATCATCCTCGAACTTGGTCCCATCCTAGTAAGAAACATTTTCATTTGCATCGGTGTAGTATTTTGTGCTTCGTCTAACAAAATAAATGCGTTATGCAACGTCCTTCCTCTCATAAATGCCAAGGGTGCAATCTCTATAACTCTATTTTCGTAATAATATTTTAATTTATCCGAAGGCACCATATCATCAAGTGCATCGTATATAGGACGCAAATAAGGATCCACCTTTTCTTTCAAATCTCCCGGGAGAAACCCTAAATTTTCCCCCGCCTCTACAGCAGGTCTGGTAATAACAATCTTTTTAACTTCTTTATTTTTAAGTGCCCTTATGGCTAATGCAACAGAAATATAGGTTTTGCCTGTTCCGGCGGGTCCTACCGCAAACACTATATCGTTGGCCACATGAGATGCTACCAGTTTTTTTTGATTTTCGGTTTTTGGTTTAATAATTAAACCTTTGTCGCCAAAAAGAATAACATCGTCAATAATATCCTCCACTTTTGACTCAGGCTCAAGATTTATAATGCTTTTTAGCTTCTCCTGAGAAATCGTTCCGTACCTATTAAAATGAAAAACAAGAGCGTCTAGTATTTTCGTTAGTTGATTAATTTCCGGATCACTCCCAATTAATTTAATCTCATTTCCTCTAGAAATAATTTTCATCTTAGGAAAAGCGGTAGCAACCTGTTTTAGATTATTATTTTCAACTCCAAACAAATCAATGAGCGAAATATCGTCAAGGGTAATTATTTTTTCGGCCAATCCGTTTTATTATTAAATATTAAATTAGTTACTTAACTTTGAAATTATATATCAAATATAATCAATTTTTGTTTTTATGGCTATTATTACTTTTATGTCAGATTTTGGGCATAGAGACCACTACGTGGCCGCTGTAAAAGCAAAAATTCTCTCCTTTAGTCATAACCTTAAAATCGTTGATATTACCCATCAAATTGATCCTTTCAACATAATGCATGGAGCTTATGTACTTCGCTCTGTTTTCAGAGATTTCCCCAAGGGTACGGTTCATTTAATAAGTGTAAATAATCCCACAGGCGACGACGATCGTCTCTTGGCGATGAAACAGGAAGACCACTTTTTTGTAGGGAGTGACAATGGCTTATTTTCTCTTTTAAGTGAAAAAATTTCAGTGGTGGTAGAATTAAAAAAGGACATTACCAACAATAACTTCCATCCTTCCTTTCCAGAAAAAACAACCTTAGCGGCGGCGGCGGCGGCATTGGCAAATGAAGTATCCATTTATAACCTTGGGCCACAAGTTTCGAATATCAAAACCATGCTTAACCGCCAACTAAGAACCAGCAAAGATCAAATCTTGGGGTGTGTAATACATGTAGACAATTGTGGCAACTTGATTACCAATATAACCAAGGAAGTATTCCATGAGATTGGAGACAATAGATCTTTCACCATCAGTTTTTCGCGCGATCAATTGGACTTTATAGCAACCAACTATCATAGTGTAGAAAACGGCGATAGTCTGGCTATCTTCAACAGCTCAGGATTGTTGGAAATTTGTATGCGACAGGGAAAAGCCTCTCAATTATTAGGCATGGACTTTGAAAGTCCTGTAAACATCTTATTTTCATAATTCCTCAGATTACATAAAAACTTATTAAACAATGCATTATACTAATTAAAAAAGCCCTTTAACTTTCCATTTTTTTATTATCCAATCTTTTTTAACTTCGCACTCTACGCCTGTCTTTTCAGGGGTTATAAAAGAAAGTAATCGTTTAAATTTAACATATACAGAAATGAAAGTAACAGTAGTAGGAGCAGGTAACGTAGGAGCCACTTGTGCAGACGTTTTAGCTTACAAAGAGATTGTAAAAGAAGTGGTTCTTATAGATATAAAAGAAGGTTTTGCAGAAGGCAAAGCACTTGATATCTGGCAAAAGGCCCCAATCAATGTGTATGACACCAAAACTACCGGTGCGACCAATGATTATTCCAAAACAGCCAACTCAGATGTAGTGGTTATTACATCAGGGCTTCCAAGAAAGCCAGGTATGACGAGAGATGATCTTATTTCGACGAATGCAGGTATCGTACAATCTGTTACTGAAAATGTAGTAAAATACTCGCCAAATGCTATCCTGATCGTTGTGTCTAACCCCTTGGACGTAATGACTTATTGTGCACACATTACATCAAAATTACCAAGACAAAAAGTAATTGGTATGGCAGGCATTCTTGATACTGCTCGTTACCGTGCCTTTTTAGCAGACGAGATCGGTTGCTCACCAAAAGAAATTCAAGGAATGTTGCTGGGAGGTCACGGTGATACCATGGTACCTCTTCCAAGATATACCACTGTAGGAGGTATTCCTGTTACAGAATTGGTAGCGAAAGATAAACTTGATGCGATTATCGAAAGAACAAAAGTTGGTGGTGGAGAACTGGTAAAACTAATGGGTACTTCTGCTTGGTATGCTCCGGGAGCAGCAGCGGCACAAATGGTAGAAGCCATCGTGAAAGATCAAAGAAGAATATTTCCTGTTTGTATTAAACTGGATGGCGAATACGGTATCAAAGATTGCTACCTTGGCGTTCCTGCTATCTTAGGAAAAAATGGTATTGAAAAAGTAATTGAATTGAAATTAAATGCTGAAGAATTAGAGATGATGAAAACTTCTCAAAAACATGTTAAAGAAGTTATGGACGTCTTGGATGCCCAAATGGCAAAAGCATAATAAATCAGTATTCTTCTCTTATATAAAAAAAAGCCCTATCGTTGATAGGGCTTTTTTTATAGTTTATCTACAAAGCTATTTTCCCAATATGTAGATTGTTCTTTGCTTGTCTGTAGAAGTAGAATATTCCATTTTTATCAGTTTTTCAAATCCTGCCTCTTTCTTTATCTTTTCCATTTCTAAATCATTTGGCACAAATGCACGAATCTCTCCAAACTCTGTACTGAAAACCAAATGCTGGTTGTCTATATGGTCTGCTATTGTTTGAATGCCCAGGCGAGGCACATCAATGATTAAATACCCTCCTACTTGAAGCAGATTATAAATTTTTTTACAACTTTCCAATTGCTCTTCTTTCGAAAAGTCTATAATTCCCGACCACATCCACAGCGCTACATCGTATTTTGAACTTAACGAGAGCTTTTTTATATCCGCATTTATAATTTCCGCTTTGCCAGCAAAATTTTTCTTTAAAAATTCTACTAATGGTTTACTATATTCTACTCCAGTAAGACTTCCTTTGTGACCTTTATCAATAAAATAATTCAAACATCTTCCAAACCCTGCACCAAGTTCTATAATAGAAACATCTTCGTTTATATACGGAGCAATCAATTCCATGTCCTTATATGAACTGAATCCACCTCTATCTGAAAGCTCCCTAAAGGAATCCAATCCTATATTGTTATAAAAAAGAAGGTTCTTATCATTCATAAGTATCTATACGACAAAACAACTTATAAGATCGGTATTTTTTCTTAAATTTAAACTGTCAATTTTAATTATAATACTGTCATGAACAAATTCCGAACCACATTACAAGTATTTTCTGTTTTCATTGTTTTCACGGCAGCATATTTAATATACAATCAATTTACTAAACTATTTTCCAAAAACGAAGCGAAGACAGTTGTTACCAATAGCATGGTAGTGGAAAAAATAGAATCTATTGGTAAACTGGAACTTTGTAAATATTTCATAAAAGACATCATAGAGCATCAGGAAATTAAAGAGTGGTGGCCAGACCCTAAAATTGTACTTATTGTGAGTGGAGAGGTGGTTGGCTGTTTGGATCTAAAAAAAATTGATAGTAATGCTATCCGTATTTTAACTGACAAAATAACAATAAAACTACCTGAACCTGAAATTTGTTATGTCAAAATAAATCATCAGGAATCGAAAGTATATAATATAGAGAATGAATTTTTTAACAAACCAAAACTAATCGATAAAGCGTATTCTTTAGCCGAAAAAAGCATTCGGGATTCAGCCCTTCAAATGAAGATTCTGGATCAAACCAAATCCAATGCTCAGATTATATTAAAACCAATGCTGGAAAATTTCACCGGAAAAAAGGTTGAATTACTTTTTTAATAAATCAACCTTTTTATACGTTAAAGAATTATTTTTGTGCTTCAATACCATAAAATACCAATTATAAAGTGGTAACGACTCTTATCTAAGAAACATTTTACAATATCTTTAGGCTGAAATATTTTTCCCGGAGTTATACTTTGCTATTTTTACTTCTTATTAAACAACTAATTAGACAACAATGGTGCGTATATATCTTTTTTTTATTTTACAAATTAGCGCATTTTGCTCCTTTGGACAATCCGTACTTCTTTCACAGGAGTTTAGCCTTGGAAGTCCGTTTAATGAACCGGATGGACGAAACGATATCACAAAAATCAATACTACGGATATTGTAACGATTGCAAAAGTAAAAGGAAATATCTCTGGAAAATCGGATTTTTTATTGGAACGATTCGACGAAAATATGAAATCTGTTTGGAAGACCCCTCTTCAGGTTGAAGTATCCGAAGATTTCAAAGAACTTTATTTTAATGCGAAAGATATAGTTCTTTTATCGGTGATTCATAATGAAAAAGAAAAGAAAACAAAACTGGAAGCATACGGATATGACATTAATACTGGAGCAAAAATATGGACAAAGGAATTAGACACTTATAATGTGGGAGATTGGGACAACCATCCTCACAAAGGGAAAGTAAAAGAATCTTTTACTGACATTGTCTGCGAACACTCAAACAGTAATTTTGTTACTCCATTTGAATACAAATACAACATCAATTTTTCTCCCGATGGAGAAAAATTCATTTCCTATGTTTATAATTATGGCGAAAAAAGCCTCACTGCTTCTGTATCCATCTATGACAAATCTTGTAATTTGATTGCCAAAGGAAAGGTTTCCATTGATGACAATTATGTAAATCATGGTATTTATATCAATAATGAAGGAAAAATTTTCATTATTAATGCGAATCAAACGGGAAAATTAAACTTCATCCGGTATGACCTGACATCGAAAGAATTTGATGTATTGGAATTACCAGGATCAAATTTTGTGAAAGACGATTTTCAAATCTTTTTCTTATCTGACAACGAAGTATATGTAGCTTGTACCGAGCAATTAAATGGCATCATGATGGGTGTGATGTACACAAAATTTGATTTCAAAACCAACGAAGTAATAAAATCTGTTTTCGAATCTATCAATGGAAATTCGGGTGCAAAAATAGTAGAAATGCGCAAAAATAATAAGGCCATGAAAGGAGAAGAAGATTGGAAGAACTATGACATTACTCATTTTATTGTTGATAAAAATGAAACCGTTACCATCATTCTTGAAAAACATTCTCTCTATGCCGATGGGTATCCTCACATTGAAAGAGGTGTCTTTGATGCCAGCCATAAAGTAGAAGTCAATGGACATGTACAGGCAGAAGGTATTATTCTATTCAACTTTACTAAAAATGGAACACTTGAATGGATTCAGTACATACCTAAAAATCAAATATACCCGGCAAGCGATGGCTTAAATACCATTTCATTTGTGTTGGATAAAAATAGCAAAAACCAATATCGATTCTTATTTGCCACCTCCGAAAATATGGATAGCTTTTTAAATACGATTAATATGATAAGTTTTGACAAATCTTCCGGCAAGAAAATTCAAGAAATAAAATTACCGAATAATGATAAACTTCTTCTTGTAAGAGAGTACACTATTTGGAATAACGACGATACATGCATTATTGTAGGGAAAAAAGGATTGCTTGGAAAATCGTCCTCAATGGTGAAATATAAACTTTAAGTTACACTTTTGAATTCCTTGTTAACTTGGGTCAGGCAATCAAAATTCTGAAACCATTTAAAATGGCAATCCAATAAATACTCTCAAAAAATCAACGGGGATAGAGGTATCTTTATCGTATTCGTAATTTCCTTCCTGCACGAATGATCGTCTTAGGGTTGATTCTGTTAAGTTTACAAAGCTGAGAAATACTTACCCTGTATTTTCTGCTGATACTTCCCAAGGATTC
>DATHPH010000311.1:0-7228 GCA_035484095.1 Cytophagaceae bacterium
ATTACCGATTACGGTTGGCAGAGAAAAGTCTATTAAATTGGTCAAAAAGGCATACCGGGGAGATAAGACCATTGGCGTAGTTGCACAAGAAAATTCCAAACTGGAAGAACCCGGGATGGAAGATATTTATAAAGTTGGTACGGTTGCCAAAATATTGAAAATGCTGGTGCTTCCGGATGGTAATACTACTATCATCATTCAGGGACTACGAAGATTTAAGGTAGAAGAAATCGTAAATTCCGAGCCTTTTTTCATGGCTAAAATAGAAGTCTTAAAGGAAGACTTTTCTGATCTTGATAAGAAAGAAACAAAAGCGTTGTTGCAGACTTTAAAAGATTCGGCACAGAAAATTCTAAAACTGAATCCTGACATTCCTCAAGAAGCGAATATTGCACTGACCAATATTGAAAGCCCAAGTTTTCTTACACATTTTCTCGCCTCAAATTTAAACGCAGAAGTAGGGGATAAGCAATCAATACTGGAAGTAAATAAAGGTTCAGATCGAATCACAAGATTGTTGGAACTGATGGATAAAGATATCCAGATGCTTAAATTAAAGCAGGAAATCCACAGTAAAGTACATTCTGATATCAATCAGGAACAACGTGATTATTATTTGCGCCAGCAGATAAAAGTAATGCAGGAAGAGTTGGGCCAAGAGACCCATGAGAAAGAGATTGATAAATTAAGAGAAAGAGGAAAACAAAAAAAATGGGCTGAAAATGTAGGCAAGCATTTTGAAAAAGAACTGAAAAAGCTGGAACGTTCAAATCCTTCGTCTCCAGAGTATGCTACTACGATCAATTATGTAGAGCTTATGCTGGAATTGCCTTGGGATCATTTTACCAAAGATAATTTTGATTTAAAGAATGCCAGAAAAGTTCTTGACGAAGATCATTTCGGACTTGAAAAGGTGAAGGAGAGAATTATCGAATACCTGGCGGTATTGAAATTAAAAGACAATATGAAATCTCCCATTCTTTGTTTGTACGGCCCTCCGGGTGTAGGAAAAACTTCTCTGGGAAAATCTATTGCAAAAGCACTTGATCGAAAATATGTACGAGTAGCCTTGGGTGGTTTGCACGATGAAGCAGAAATTCGTGGCCATCGTAAAACCTATATAGGTGCCATGCCCGGACGAATCGTGCAGGGAATAAAAAAAGCACAAACCTCCAATCCGGTTTTTGTATTGGACGAAATTGATAAAGTAGGTGTTGATTATAAAGGAGATCCCTCTTCAGCTTTGCTGGAAGTATTAGATCCGGAACAAAATACAACGTTTCAGGATAATTATCTTGAAGTGGAATATGATTTGTCGAAAGTGCTTTTTATTGCTACCGCCAATAGGCTTGACACAATTCAGCCGGCCTTGTTAGATAGGATGGAGATTATTGATATCACAGGGTACACATTGGAAGAGAAAGTAGAAATTGCTAAAAAATATTTGGTTCCAAAACAAAAAAGCGAACACGGAATTAAAGTAAAAGATGTTTCGATTAGCAACAAAGCACTCGTTAAAATTATAGAAGGGTATACAAGAGAGTCAGGTGTGCGATCGCTGGAGCGTAAAATTGCCGGTGTCATTCGGTACATTGCGAAATGTATTGTGATGGAGGAAGAGTTTCCTAAAACAATCGAACCGTCCCATTTATTTAAAATATTAGGCGCAGAGGATTTCGATAAAGAAATATACGCAAACGAAGAGCTAGCCGGTGTAGTGCCGGGCCTTGCCTGGACGAGTGTAGGTGGTGAATTACTTTACATCGAATCAGGTCTGAATCGTGGTCAGGGGAAACTTACCATTTCAGGGAAACTTGGCGATGTGATGAAAGAGTCGGCTGTAGCAGCCTTGTCTTACTTACGGTCCATCGCAGATTCCTTGAAAATTGATCATCGGGTCTTTGACCAGTTTGACTTACATATACACGTTCCAGCAGGCGCAGTGCCCAAAGATGGACCTTCTGCAGGTATTACGATGCTTACTTCACTCGCATCTGTATTTACACAAAGGAAAGTGAAACAACAGTTGGCCATGACCGGAGAAATCACCCTCAAAGGAAAAGTATTGCCGGTAGGAGGGATTAAAGAAAAAATATTAGCGGCAAAAAGAGCAGGAATAAAAGAAATTATTCTTTGTAAAAAGAACAAAAAGGACATAGACAACATAACTCCTTCGTACCTTACGGGTTTGCAGTTTCATTATGTGGAAACAGCAGAAGAAGTACTGAAAATTGCTCTATTGAAAGAAAAGGTGAAAATTCCGATTGATCTTACCATTAAAGAGAAAAGCAAAATCAAAGAGGAGTCTGTAAAATAATACAGACTTTTTTTTCGTTACCAACTTATTAGTAGTAAGTTTAGCACTGTTATTTTCGGTTTCCTTGAAAAAAAATATTTTCATAACTATTGTTGTTTGCCTTCTTTCTGCACGGGTTTTTTCACAGTCGGCTGGAAAAAGTTCTTTTGAGTTTGTGAACCTTCCTTCAAGTGCTCATGTGGCTGGTATCGGAGGGATGAATATATCCACGTACGACCGGGATGTGAATATGGTATGGCAAAATCCTGCCCTCCTTCGTGATACAATGAAACGTTTTTTGTCTGTTACCTATTTGCCTTTTTATGCTTCAGTCAAAGGAGGGACAATGTCTTATGCTCATAAATTCAGAAAGGTAGGAACAATCGCTGCCAGTATTCAATACATTGATTATGGTACGATGGATCAGACGGATGAAACAGGCAATGTGCTGGGCACCTTTCATCCGCAAGATTTAGCGTTCATGTTGGCAAAATCTCATACCATTGGTTTGTTTACCTTAGGTGGGACGTTGAAATATGTAGCTTCTGTCATTACCCCATCGTATTCTTCCTATGCGCTGATGGCAGATATCGGAGGTGTTTTTAAGCATCCGGTAAGAGATTTCACGATTGGACTAACCATGAAAAACATTGGAGCGGCTTTGGTGAAATATGATAAAGGTGCACCGACCTACACCCCTTTTGATGTTCAATTAGGAACTTCCTACAGACTCGAACATTTACCGGTGCGGTTTTCCCTTACGGCTCATCATCTAGACCAATTAAACATTGTATACAATGATACTTCTCAAAATGTCACTTACGATTTAAATGGAAACGAGATTGTGCACAAAACGAAACTGGGAGATGAAATTATTCGGCATTTTGTGGTAGGAACAGAAATTTTTCTTACCCGAGGACTTCATTTTCGTTGCGGGTATAATTTCCAGCTTCGCAGAGAATTGCTTGTACAAAACAAGCCGGGAGGAGCAGGACTGTCCTGGGGCTTTCTGCTTCGGGTGAAATCCTTTGAATTTGAATTTACGCGTGCTACCTACCACATTGTAGGGGGAAAAAACTGGATTACGGTATCGATGGATATGAATCGGATTTTCGGAAGAAACTGATTTTACATAAAAATTAATGTTCGCAATTATCTCCCTTTGTAATTATTATTTTTTCTGACGTTTGCTTTTCATTTTCAGAAAGAGAAATTTCGGACTCTTTCAATTCATCTAAATTCGGTTGCCCCGCATTTACCCAACAGGTATACCAAAGACTTCCTACAAACAATACAGAAGCACGCATTCGACGCTCTACTTGTCCGCCAAGATGCTGGTGATACATGCTTGAATAATCTTCGGAATATATTTTTATGGTAGCTCCGTTTCGTTCTTCAAAGGAATATTTCTTGTCTTCCGGAAATTTCAGGCTTAGTTCTTTTTCAAAAAGCAGAACACTGTCTACTCCTTTGTGTGCTTCGTGTACACTTTGCCAGGCCGACTGTGGCACATTTTGAAGATAAATAGCCTTCCCAACAAAAAAATCATACTTATGGATAAACAATTCGGGTAAGCGCGATTCCCAGAAACCATGTATGCCATGTTGGTTGGTGCGCTGACCATTGTAATTTGAAGTCGTATGCAGGGGTACATTTGCATCGGCAGCATAATGCCCAAGATCAGCAGATAGCCGAAGAATTTTATCGATCGCTTTTTGGCGAAACGCTTCGGTAAGTTGAAATGTAACGTATTGAATGTGCCAGGGAACAATGCCATGTTTAAACAAAGAGTCTTCGGAATACCTCGTGACTGCTTCGTTCCAATGCATTGGCAATTTTACAGAATCGGGGTAAGCATCCAAATCAATAAAATGGCGACAAGCTTCTTCTTTTAGAACATTTCTTCGTTTATCAGGATTTACCGCTTGTGTTTCTATAAATTCAAGATGCTTCTTGTAGAATCCAATCATTTCCGGTGGTAAAGTGAAAATGGCCAGTTTATTAATCTCTTTGTGGGCAAAAAACCCCCAGGAAAGCAGAGTGAAAGGATAAAAAACGCACATAAAGAACGCTATTGTGATTTTTGGTTTCATAAAAATTAAAAATATTAATATTAACGTAAGTTATTGATTATTAGAAAGTAAAAGTTAAATATAATTTTTTGTTTTCACAAATTGCCGATTCATCTTTCTAATGGGCATGCAAATGTTTGTAATTCAGAATAAAATACCTAGCTTTGCACTCCATAAAAAATTTTAACGAGAATAATTAAAATAATTAATAAAAATGGCTAATCACAAATCTGCGCTAAAAAGAATCAGAGGTAACGAGGCTAAAAGGGCAAGAAACAGATACCAGTTAAAAACTGCTCGTACGATCATTAAAAGACTTAGAACTACTACCGATAAAAAATCTGCTACTGATCTTTTCAAGACAGCACAAGGTGTAATTGATAAATTAGTTAAAAATGGCATCATCCATAAAAATAATGGAGCTAATAAAAAATCAGGGCTTGCTCATTTAGTAGCCGGTTTGAAATAGTCAATTCCAAGGATATATTTTAAAGCCTTATAGAAATTCTATGAGGCTTTATTTTTTGATAAATAGATGATTTATTGAAAGGTGTTTTTGCTCCAGCGGAAGCAGGATGAGGAAAGGGGTAAAGAATGAATCATCGGTAATTTTTATTAAGGGGAAATTTTTAATTTTTATTTTTATGAAGGAATATAAAAAAACAAATCTATCCATTAAGCGTTGGGCAGAAGAAGACCGCCCCAGAGAAAAGCTTATTTTGAAAGGGAAGGCTGTTTTGTCGGAGGCTGAGCTAATAGCCATTCTTATCGGTTCTGGAAATATGGAGATGTCTGCGGTGGAGCTTTCTCGTATGTTGCTAAAAGAAGTTAACAACGACTTATCGGAACTGGCAAAGCTCTCCGTGCAGGAACTCAAAAAGTTTAAAGGGATAGGAGAAGCAAAAGCAGTTTCGATTATCAGCGCCTTGGAATTAGGCAAAAGGAGAAGAATGTTGGACCTTCCAAAAAAGGAAATGATCGCTTCCTCAAAAGATATTTACGATATGATGAAGCCTTTTCTACTAGATCTGATGCATGAAGAATTTTGGGTAATATTGCTGAACAGAGCCAATGGCGTAATAAAAAAGAGTTCGATTAGCATAGGAGGTGTATCTGGTACCATAGCAGATCCCAAGTTGGTTTTTAAAGCGGCTTTGGAAAATTTGGCAAGTGCAGTTATATTAGTGCATAATCATCCTTCCGGGAATACAAATCCCAGTGAGGCAGATGTCAAACTTACAAAAAAAATGGTAGAGGCCGGTAAGCTATTGGATATAGCGGTACTTGATCATTTGATCTTTACAGACTCAAGTTATTTTAGTTTTGCAGATGAAGGTAGGCTCGTATAAAATAAAGACAAAAACGCTGATTGCAGCAGGAATTCTCATTTCGATTGGGTTTATTCTATATTCGATCGTAGTAAGCGGACTTCAGGATCGGTACGCTCAAAGTATTTACAGCTTTCGCAGCCAAAAAGACCATCATTTTAAAACCGATGAAAATTCCCCAATTGAAGATCAGGTAGGATTTACAGGGCTTCATTATTTTGAACCGGTAAAAAAATACCGTACAGAACCTACACTTATTTTTATCAAGGATTCTTCTTTTGTAATTATAACAAACAACGACGGAGAACGAAATAAATACCGGCGGTTTGCCAAAGCAGTTTTTGAGTTGGATGGTAAAACTGATACGCTTACCATTTATAGAAAAGCTTCTTTAAAAGAAGAGGATAAAAATTATTTTGTTCCCTTTTACGACGATACAAACGGAGACGAAACCTATTCGGGAGGACGTTACCTGGACTTGGAGATAAGAGATACTACTTCACTTATTATGGATTTTAACCTAGCCTACAATCCATATTGCGTATACAATTATCGGTTCAGTTGTCCGGTTCCTCCTAAAGAAAACAGGTTGAACAGAAGAATAGAAGCAGGGGAGAGAATGTTTGTGAAGTAGAGCGGAAGAAGCAACTCGCCTGAAAAGTTATATCTATATCTGTGCTGTGTCAGGGGACATAGCACCCGTTAGTTGAAACAGAAGTAATAGAAGTTGTAGGTGGAACAGTAAATCGCTAGTTATGAAAAAATATTCCCTATCCGGGCTGTGTCCCCTGACAGCGCGGAGTAGATTTCCTTATTAAATAAAAATGATTTATGATAGTAAAAATAACTAGTGGAATATTGTTATTATTTGTTTTGGTTTCATGTGATAGTAAACCATTAAGTAATGTAGATTTGTACTCGCAAGAAAAAAAAGTAATTTTATCTGATTCAAACTCATTTAATATTTACTGGGAAGTTTTTAGTACTTCTGTCATTAAGGGAGATAAAAAAATGTTATCGGAATTAGTAGCGGATACTTTGGAAGTGATTGGAAGAGAAGATACAGATCCTATTATATATTTGCCAAAAGACAAAGCGTGTAGCTATATAATTTATCTAATTAACAATGGGGGATTTTATGATGAAAAAATGGATTCCAGCGTTAGTTATATTGATTATTTAAGAAGTGAAATAAAAGATCCTTATTTGATAATGAAGAGTAAAAAAAGTAATTTTTTCTCTGATTTTGTTTTTTTAAGAACTATCTCTTCTTGGGAATTAAAATTTGTATATGCTGATACTAAAAATTTCAGAGAAAGGAGATAATGTTTTCTCCAACAAGCGTTCTGTGAGTTGCTTCAGCGGACGCTGAAATAAAAAAAGGTCCAAGCGGATGCTTGAGCCAGCGAGGGTAAACATACGTATGTACAAATGTTAGCGGCAAGTGCAGAGAACAACACAACCACCATACTACTAACAAAAACCAGAAAGAAAAGATGAGTAATTCGGACAGAGACGAAATGATTAAAAAC
>DATHPH010000312.1:0-15322 GCA_035484095.1 Cytophagaceae bacterium
ATGGAATAGTACAACTAAAAATACAATACAGTCCTTTTGCGCCTAAAAAGAAAAAGAAAGTGGCAACTGCCCCTGCGGATCCTAACCAGCACAGAGAAGAACACCAGGAATGGAGAAAGAAAAAGGAACAACCAAAACCGGTAGAAGAAACGCCATTGCCGGGAGAAAACGAAAACAAAGAAGAACAACCTAAGGATGACGGCACCGGAACAGAGGAGCAGCCAAAAGAAAATGAAAATCCGAAAAGCGATACGAATACAGAAGAAAAACCGGCAGAGAAATAATTTTACCGGGTTTTGTTATGTCGCTTAGAGTGTCAAGGCAAATGACACCGTTGCTTTCTCTTCACCGTTCACAATAATTGCGACGGAATGTTTCCCGGGATAATGTTTTCGGGTTGTGAAATTTTGGAAAGATTGTTTTTTGGAAAATGCGTATCCCCCTTTCTCAAAGGCACCTTCACGGAGTTTGAAAATCTTTCTACTCGTTTTCCCATTCGCCTTTACATAATCAATTCCATATTCCAGCCGGAGGTTCGCCTTTTTTTTGACGGTTAATAAAAAAGAAAAAGGCAGTTCATTCCCAATACTTATTTTCTTTTTGCCCGTCTTTAATTCTGTGATACTTATTCCTTTGGTTTCTGTTAAACCAAAATGGGTAAGTGCATTTTTGTTGCCTTTTTTAAGAAGGGTACGACAGCCGTGTCGTATGATCCAGTCTGTATCGTTGCTTACCCCTTGCCATTTAGAAGCAATCTGGATTACAAGCTCAGGATGTTCTTTTGCAATATCGTTTAAATTGTTGGCAACACTTCTACGAACACTTTCGGATTCGTCCTGTTTGAGCTTTTCCAATACTGGCAAAATCAAGGAGGGGTCTTTTTTTAAATGTGGAACTGCCATAGCCCATGGCAATCGGGGCCGAAACCCTTCGCTGGCTAGTCTTCGTACCATGGCATGTGGGTGTGAGGCCCATCGCACCATTTGCTGTTGCATCTTTTCTGGATATTTGATTAGAAACGGACGCACGCCAAATTCGGCACTTGAAAATTGAGTCATCTTCTCAAAGGCTCTAATGGAATTTTCGTAATCGTCTATCCCATACACTTCGATAAAATCCGGAAAAAACATAAACTCAAGATACATTTCTCCTTTGCGGTATTTCTTGAGTTCTTCGATGCAGCGAATAAGGATATCTGTAGTTTCTGAAAAATCTTCCGGTAATAATTGTTTTAGTACCTCAGAGAGATGTCTCATCCGCTGCTTTAATTCTTTGTCTGCCCAGTTTTTGTCGAAAACCAATTTGGTAAAGCGATTGGCATCGAACAAGGGATAAACTTTCTTTAACACAGAAGCAATCTCATCGATTAAGATTTTATTGTAGATATTTTTTAAAGGTTCTGCCATGGGTAAACTATTTAACAATTAATTTCTTAGAATACTACGAGCCGCATCCATCATTCAAGTGTTTTCGCTTTCTCCCAATATTTGTCCATTTCCGCCAGCGTCATTTGTCCAAGTTGTTTCCCGTCTTTTTTTGATTCTTCTTCCAAATACGTAAATCGTTTGATGAATTTTTTATTTGTTTTTTCCAACGCATCTTCTGGATTAATGTCAATGAATCGTGCATAATTGATAAGTGAAAAGAGAAGATCGCCAAATTCTTTTTCTGCTTTTTCTTTGTCGATCGCTTGATGATTGGCGATGTTAAATTCAGCTTTAAATTCGTGGAGTTCTTCTTCTACTTTTTGCCAAACCTGTGTTTTATCCTCCCAGTCAAAACCAGCTGAGCGGGCTTTTTCTTGTATTCTTGTCGCTTTGATAAGGGCAGGAAGCGATTTTGGGACGCCGCTTAAAACTGTTTTATTGCCACCTTTTTCCTTCATTTTTATTTGCTCCCAATTTCTTTTCACTTGTTCTTCGTCTTCGGCAATAACTTCTCCATAAATATGAGGGTGTCGTACAATAAGTTTTTCACAAAGCGAATTAAGTACATCCGCTATATCAAAGTCGTTTGTTTCCGAAGCAATGAGTGCATAAAAAATAATATGCAAGGCGAGATCTCCTAATTCCTTTTTTATTTCAGTAGTATTTTTTTCTAAGATAGCATCGGAAAGTTCGAACGTTTCTTCAATAGTAAGGTAGCGAAGACTGTCCATCGTTTGCTTTCGATCCCAGGGGCATTTTTCGCGCAGTTCTTCCATGATGGTAAGCGATCTGTCAAAGGCACGAAGCATCTCTTCTCGACTGTTTTTCTTTGTGTTATCACGCATAATGCAATATTATTTTTGTAAATTTGTAGTGTTATTATAATACATAAAGAAGAATATCCAAAGGATTAGCGGAAATTCCATATTTAAAGTTAACCGTTTAAGTTTAAATGAACTTATTAAAACAGTGAATAGTTATGTCTAAATATATTATTATAACAATGTTACCCATTCTCTTAGCCGTAAGTGCAGAAGCACAAGTGATTGTGAAATGGGATGAAATTAGTAAAGAATGGTTTATTAACAGTGCCGGATATCCGGCAGAAGAACCTTCTCTTGATTCTTTGTATTTCAGACTTCATGATTTCAAATTATCCTTGAATGCAGACGGAAGTTATCAGATGATTTTCTCTAAAGATTCTGTTGAGACAGGGAAATATGAAAGTGATAAAAAGAAAAGAGAATTAATATTGACAGCAGACAAAAGCGGAAAAAAATTAGCCTATTCTGTAGCAGAGCTAACCCCTCATATTCTGACGTTAACAATCGGTAAAAAATACAGCTGGGCATATTATATAAGTTTGACTCCCTATCATTAAGATTGTTTTGAATAAAAACTTTCAGAAAATGTGCTGGTAATAATTGAGACGGATGGTATAAAAATATCAAATAAAGGCTAGACTAAACAATTAATAATAAATAAACAACGTGACTTTAATTAAATCAATTTCCGGAATAAGGGGAACAATTGGAGGTAGAAGTGGTAATTCGCTTTCGCCAATAGACGTAGTGAGATTTGCATCTGCTTACGGCGCCTGGGTAAGACAAAATGGTAAGAATAAAAAAGTGGTCATCGGACGTGACGCCAGAATTTCCGGTGAAATGCTTTCTAAAATTGTAGCCTCCTCCCTTCAAGGAATGGGGCTCGACGTAATCGATTTAGGACTTTCTACTACCCCCACTGTAGAGATAGCGGTAACAATGGAGAGGGCTGCCGGTGGTATTATTTTGACTGCCAGTCATAATCCAATGCAGTGGAATGCACTGAAGTTATTGGATGAAAATGGAGAGTTCCTTTCTGCCAAAGCAGGACAAATAATTCTTGAACTGGCCGAAAAGGAAGAAATAGATTTCGCGGAAGTGAAGGAACTTGGAACCTATACTACAAATAATACTTATTTCGAAAAACACATTGATGCTATCCTAAGGTTGCCATTGGTAGACAGAGAAGCGATTAAAGCAAAAAATTTCAAGATTGCGATCGATTGTGTTAATTCTACCGGTGGAATAGTGGTACCAAGGCTTTTGGAGGCACTTGGCGTAAAACAAATCACGAAACTATTTTGTGAACCGGACGGGCATTTCCCCCATAATCCTGAACCATTGCCTGAGAACCTGACACAAATCGCCAACGAAATGAAAAAGGATAAACACGATCTTGGAATTGTAGTTGATCCGGATGTTGACAGATTGTGTTTCGTAAATGATGATGGTTCGATGTTTGGAGAAGAATATACGCTTGTGGCGGTGGCGGATTATGTTTTGAAAAACACTCCTGGAAATACGGTTTCGAATTTGTCCTCTTCCCGTGCATTAAAAGATGTTACAGAAAAAGCCAAAGGGCAGTACTTTGCTTCTGCAGTAGGCGAGGTGAATGTAGTGACAAAAATGAAAGAAGTGAAAGCCGTTATTGGTGGAGAAGGAAACGGAGGAATCATCTATCCTGAACTGCATTATGGCCGGGATGCTTTGGTAGGAATAGCGTTGTTTCTAACACATTTGGCAAAATACGGAAAGTCCATTTCGTTGTTACGCAGCAGTTATCCTTCTTATCAAATTTCGAAAAATAAAATTGAGCTTACTTCTGAGATTGATGTAGATTATATTATCAATGAAATTCGTTTAAAATATAAAAATCAACCCATCATCGATACAGACGGGGTGCGGATTGATTTTGAGAAGCAATGGGTGCACCTGCGAAAATCCAATACCGAACCAATTATTCGTATTTATGCAGAATCAGAATCGCTTTCTACCGCCGATAATCTGGCCAATAAAATAATAACAGACATCAAGGAGATTATAGCCAAAGATGCGGGTATACTTAGATAATGCGGCTACAACTCCGATCGATAAGCAAGTGATAGAAGTAATGTTGCCTTATATGCAAGATTACTTTGGCAATCCTTCTTCTATACATACACATGGGCGCGAAGTACGGGCAGCTTTAGACAAAGCAAGAAAAACAGTGGCCGGATATTTAAATGCCGCTACTTCGGAAATATTTTTCACTTCCGGTGGCACGGAAGCAGACAATACAGCCATTCTTTCCGGCATTCGTTCTAATCGCCTAAAGCATGTGATTACTTCTCCGATTGAACATCATGCTGTTTTGCATACGGTAGAGGCTTTGGTAAAGGCAGGAGAGGTCAAATGCTCCTTTGTGAAACTTAAAGAGAAAGGAGAAATAGATTTAGAACATTTAGAGGAGCTGCTGACTTCTAATTCCGGTTCTTTTGTTTCTCTCATGCACGGCAACAATGAGATTGGGAATATTTTAAATCTCGAAGCGGTTGCAGCGTTATGCAAACATTACAACGCCCTGTTTCATTCGGATACGGTGCAGACCATGGGGCATTATCCTTTTGATCTTCAGAAATGTGCACCGGATTTCATAGTAGCTTCAGCACATAAATTTCATGGTCCGAAAGGTGCAGGGTTTCTGTACATCAATGCAAACACTAAAATTGACCCCTATATTCATGGTGGAGGGCAGGAACGAAACATGCGAGGGGGTACTGAAAATGTTTATGGCATCGTAGGGCTTGCCAAAGCTATGGAACTTAGCTATAGTGAAATGGAGGCACAGAAAAAATACATTCTTCTTTTAAAAGAAAGGATGATCAATGGGTTGAAAGAACTTATTCCTTCTGTGAAATTTAACGGGCAAAGTGAAATGCTCCACGATAGTCTTTATACTATTTTGAATGTGGCCATTCCTGACACAGATCAAGACGATATGTTACTTTTTAACCTCGATATAAATAAAATCTCTGCGTCTGCTGGAAGTGCCTGCGCCAGTGGTACGAGCATAGGGTCTCATGTTTTGCAGGCGATTAAAGCAGATGAAAACTATGGGCACATTCGTTTTTCGTTTAGTAAATTCAATACAGAAGAAGAAATTGATTACGTCCTAGAGAAATTAAAGGGGCTGAAAAAATAAATACGATTTTACCTTTTACGCGAAAGGAATGAAGGTTTATGATTTTCTGTTGTTTTTGAAAAGAGCTTAAAAAAAAGTGCCCTATACTTTTCTCATAAAGTAAGGGCACTTTTTTATTTAATTAATTTAGGTAGATTAATTTTTTGAAAATTCAGCATTTGCGATAATAGAAACTTCCTCTCCTAACATAGCTGAAGCCATAGAAGGTGCTATACCAAAATCAGCACGTTTTATTTTTCCGGTAACTTTAAATCCTGCGATTGTTTTTTTGCTCATAGGGTTTACGCCAGTATTAGCAATCGCTTCCAATTCTACCGGTTTAGTAACACCATGAAGTGTTAAGTTTCCTTTCACTTTATATTTCTTATCGGCTACTTTAGTGAAAGAAGTACTTTTGAAAGTGATCGTTGGAAATTTGGCAACATCAAAAAAATCAGCACTTTTTAAGTGTGTATCTCTTTGCTCATTTTCAGTATTAACGGTAGCAGCATCGGCCGTTAATTCTACTACTGCATCTGTAAAATCATCTTTAGTAGAAGAAACAGTAGCAGACGTAATTTTAAACGATCCTTCCACTTCCGATACCATTAAGTGAGAAATGGCAAAACCAAGTTTTGCGTGTGCTTTGTCTATCGTCCAGGTAGCAGGCTCAAGAATTTTAAACGAAAGCAAAAAGGCAGAAACAGCGACTGCTGTAATTAGGGTTACTTTTTTCATGATTAAATTAGGGTTTAAATTGTTAAAAAGTTTTAATTTTTAAAGGATAAAATTTTATAAATTAATGAAACAAACTATTTTTGTTTGCTTCATTTTTCTGAAAAGAAACATACTCTTTTTTATTTATTCAAAGATACATATATTTACTATACATTTGTAACTACTATACAAATGTATACTGGTATATAAAAGTATAGTTATAATTAACCTATTAATTATGATAGTATTAGAACAAGCACAGGTAAGAACAGAAGAAAAAGATTGTCCTAAAAGGATACTGCCGATCAGAGATACTCTGGATGTTTTAAGTGGGAAATGGAAACTTCCAATCATTGGTTCTTTGTTTTTTGGGAAAAAGCGATTTAAAGAATTAGAAAGAGATATTCCAAAGATCACCCCTCGAATGCTTTCAAAAGAATTGCGTGAGCTGGAAATAAATCAATTGGTAAGTCGCAGAGTATACGATACCATTCCTGCAACGGTTGAATATGAAATTACAGAATACGGTAAAACGCTAAGCAACGTATTGGATGCTATGATGGACTGGGGTACCATTCACCGAAAAAGAATTATTGGTGAAAAATAAAATATAGAAATTGTAGAATTCTTACTGCTATAAGATTCCTTTTTTTTCAAGAATGGTTTCTATGGTCACCCATCCTGTCTTAGTTTCCCAGTTACTTTTTATTTCCGGGATCGCCAATATTTCTGTCATCAAAAGATCGTGTTTTTTCCCTCTTGCCAATGCCTCCGAATAAGGAATATCGGTAAAAGTGACCATGGAATACAAGGGTAAATAATGTGGGTATTTTCGATGAATGGCGGCTTCTATTTTTTTTCTTAAAATGAAATGTTCATCTGCTACTAAGTCACGCATTTCAATAAAATTTTGCATTGAAAGTTCAGCAATTGCATCGGTGTTGAATTTGCGGTTCTCCTGGTATTTTGGCAATACGATTGTCCAGTCGTCTTTGTAACGATCAAGAAGTTCATTCAAAATGCGCACATCTTCAAAGCCTGCATTCATCCCTTGTCCGTAAAAGGGAACAATGGCATGGGCGGCATCCCCAATTAAAAAAGTGCTGCGGTGTGTCCATGGAAATGTATGGACGGTAGATAGAAAGGAAGCTTCCGTACTAAAATATGCTTCTTCAAAATTTCCCAACAGTGGTAGGGTGTCGGGGAAGTACTCCTCAAAAAAAGCAGTTAATTCTTGTTTATTGCGAATCGAGGAAAAAGAAGGACTTCCTTCAAACGGTAAAAAAAGAGTACAGGTAAAACTGTCGTCCATATTCGGCAAAGCGATGAGCATGAATTGTGCTCTGGGCCATATATGCAGGGCATCTTTTTTCATTAAAGCAGTATTCCCTTTTCCGGCAGGAATAATAAGTTCTTTATACCCTTGTGGCAGTTTTTCTATGCTTGTACTACTATCAGGAATTTGTCTTACTTGCGAAAAAGCGCCGTCTGAAGCTGCAAGAATATGATATGAAACGTAAGTAGTTTCGCCGGTTTGATAATTTTCAAATGCTGCAGTTTTATTGTCAAAATCTACGGATGAACATTTATAATTAAAATGAAAAGTGATTCGTTCATCCTTGGAAGCCTTCTCAATCAATGCTCGGTTTAGTCCGCTGCGGGAAATAGAATTAATGTATTGTCCCGTTTCTCCATAAGGTTGAAAACTGGTTTGTCCTTTTGTATCGTGAATAATTCTTCCTTTCATAGGAACAGCTGTTTCCAAGACTGTTTTTTCTAATCCTACCGCATGTAAGGCGTGAATGCCTCGGTGACTGAGTGCCAGATTGATGGAACGCCCATCGTCGAGCATTGTTTTTCTTGGGTCTTCTCTTTTTTCATAAACAGACACCTTATAACCTCTCTTTGCCATGTAAAGAGCGAGTAAAGATCCTACAGGTCCTGCTCCGGTAATTAGAATAGAAGGTTGAATCATTTAAATGGGAATGGTTAAGTCGGGAGCTTTTCGTAAAAGAAAGGGAATTGCCGGTATAATTGAAAGTGCGATCAAGCAGAAATGTAACGTTGGAAAACGTTTTAAATACTAATGATGATGGTCTTCACCTTTGTCTATGAGTCGTATAATAGTTCCTAAAATAAAAACGGCTGCCCAGGTAGGATAAAGCGCCCACATATCTTCTACGTTTTTGCCTACCAATAAAAGCAACCCTTGGCAAAAGATACTAAAGCCTACTCCAATAATACTAATTGTCTGAAAACCGTTCATGGACTGCATAATGCCAAGGTACAAAATAATTCTTATTGAATATCATCATTTATAGAGTATTTTTGCACTCTTTATGATAATTTCTATGAATAGTTATGTAAGTGTTGCCAAGATAAAAGAAGCCGGGGAACGGCTTAAAGGAATAGTAATAAATACGCCTTTAAGTAAGAATATGAATCTTTCTTCGCGGTATAAATGCAATGTATATTTAAAAAGAGAAGACTTGCAGGTAGTGCGCTCTTATAAATTGCGTGGAGCATACAATTTAATGGCTTCTGCTCCTAAAGAGAAACTATTGGCCGGTGTTGTATGCGCCAGTGCAGGAAATCACGCGCAAGGAGTGGCATTTTCATGCCAATTGCTAAAAATCCATGGGAGGATATACATGCCCGCCACTACTCCAAAACAAAAAGTAAATCAGGTACGGATGTTTGGGAAAGAATATGTAGAAGTTGTGCTTATCGGAGATACTTTCGACGATGCCTATATGGAAGCTATTCGGTATAGTAAAGAACACGGTCAGTTATTTGTACCTCCGTTTGACGATGAAAAAATAATCGAAGGCCAAGCAACTGTGGCACTGGAAATTCTCGAATCCATGCAGGAGAAAATTGATTATATTTTCGTTCCGATAGGTGGCGGCGGACTTATTTCAGGAATAATTTCTTATTTCAGAGTGGTAAGTCCTGAAACAAAAATTATTGGGGTAGAACCTGAGGGCGCAGCCTCTATGGTAAACTCGATCAAACATCAGCAAAATCTAACCTTGGAGAATATTGACAAGTTTGTAGACGGTGCTGCTGTAAAAAGAGTAGGCGATCTTAATTTTGAAATATGTAAAAAATCCATTGACGATATCATCCTGGTACCAGAAGGGAAAGTTTGTTCTACGATTATTCAACTATACAACGAAGAAGCCATTGTTGTAGAGCCTGCAGGGGCACTTAGTATTTCAGCACTTGATTTTTGTAAAGATAAAATTGAAGGAAAAAATATTGTTTGCATTGTGAGTGGCAGTAACAATGATCTTGGCCGCATGGATGAAATACGCAACAGATCTTTGTTGTATGAAGGCGTAAAGCATTATTTTATTGTTAATTTCCCACAGCGGGCAGGTGCGCTTCGGGAGTTTCTAGACGAAGTGCTTGGCCCGAACGATGACATTACTCATTTTGAGTACACAAAAAAAACCGTAAAAGAATATGGCCCAGCCTTTATTGGAATTGAGTTGAAGCAAAAGGAAGATTACGAACTATTAATGGAGAGAATGAATAAAAAGAAACTGGATTATATTTCCATTAATAAAGATCCAAATTTGTTCAATTATTTTTTATAGCAATAATTGGTATAAAAATGATAGCTATAGTTTTTCTAGAATAAAGTCTGTCATTTTTTTATATAAATGATATCGGGTCGTTCCTCCATAAATGCTATGGTTTTTGTCAGGGTAATAAAAGACATCAAATTGTTTGTTGGCTGTAATTAATGCCCGTTGCATTTCGATGGAGTTTTGCACGTGTACGTTATCGTCTGCCGTGCCGTGAATTAATAAATAATTTCCTTTCAGCATTTTTGCAAAATAAGCCGGAGCATTTTCATCATATCCTTTACCATTGGTTTGTGGAAGTCCCATGTAACGCTCCGTATAAATATTATCGTAATAGCGCCAATTGGTAACAGGGGCAACCGCAATAGCGGTTTTAAAATAACCCGCACCTTTCGTAATGGCAAGAGAAGCAAGATAACCTCCAAAACTCCAGCCAAAAATTCCAATCCGACTGGAATCGATGTATTCCAGTTGCTGCAGGTACTTGGCTGTTTCTATGAGATCTTCCGTTTCATATTTCCCAAGGTTAAGTTGTGTTATTTTTTTGAAAGCTGCCCCACGGCCTCCTGTCCCTCTTCCGTCAATACACACAATCGCATATCCTTTTTGAGCGAGCATTTGATACCATAAATAATTTTGACCATGCCAACGGTCGGTTACTTCCTGCGAGCCAGGTCCACCGTATATGGTAACAAGTACCGGATATTTCTTAGTCGTGTCAAAATTGACAGGTTTAATGATCCACCCATTCAACGCATTTTTTTGGGTTGTTGTGAATTTAAAAAAAACAGGTGGACGGGTGGTAGTTTTACTTAATTTTGTTTTTAATTTTTCATTGCTGCCAATGGTCTTTAATAAAGTGCCTGTGGTTGTCTCAACTAAATAAAGCGAAGAGGGAGTGGTAGCGTTGGAATAATTATCCATGTAATAAGTACAGCCGGGTGAAAAAGAAACATCGTGTACTCCTTTTGTTTTTGTGAGTTGTTTTTCCCCTTTCCCTGAGATATCCACCGAATAGAGCTGCCGCTCCAGGGGTGAATTTTCCTGAGAAGTAAAATATATTAAATTTTTCTTTTCATCGATTCCTGCTATTTCCGTTATTTCGAATTCCCCTTGTGTAAGTGGCATCACCGTATGTGTGGACTTTTGATAAAAATAAATATGTCTGAATCCGCTTTTTTCACTTGAAAAAATAAAGTCTTCCGTATTGGAAAGGTAGAAGCGATTGTCGTTTATTTCTACATAAGCAGCATCCGTTTCTTTGTATGAAACAACGGATTTTTTTTTCTCTATATTATAATGAATTATCTCTAAGTTATTTTGCAATCGATTCATTCTACTATAACTGATAACAGAGGGGTCTCCTGTCCAGCAAAGTCGGGGAAAATATTCGCGTTCTCCTGGTATAGAAGCATCTATTTCAATCGTTTTTTGGTCCTCTACAAAGGTGCACAGAAGCGACACCTTCGAGTTTTCTTCCCCCGCTTTAGGATATTTGTAACGATAGTCTTTTGGATAAATGTCGCCCCAGATTTGAAGGTTATATTCTTTTACATTGGTTTCATCAAAACGATAATAAGCTATTTTTTTGCTGTCCGGTGACCAAAAAAATGCTTTCGTAAATTCAAATTCTTCCTCGTAAACCCAATCGCATAAACCATTAATAATAGAGTTGAATTTTCCATCGGCCGTAATCGCTCTTTCTTTTAAGGAGTTTATATCTGTGATATATAAATTATTTTTACGGACAAACGCAATTTTATCACCTTTAGGAGAGAAAACGGGTTCAGAGATTTTACCTTTGTCGAAGTCATGAAGGGGTAAGAGACTACCGGCTTTTATATCGAAAATATAAAAATTGGCTACATAAGAACGACGATAGACGGATTCTTTTCCTGAAGTGAAAAGAATTTTTGATTGATCGGGGCTTAAGCTGTAATCTGTAAAAGATGCATTTGGCAAAGAAGCCTCAGGCATTAAGATGGTGAGTTCTTTCTCTAATCCATTTTTAACATGAAAAAGATTTATGACTGGATAACTTTTCCCTTCTTTTGTAGTCATCGCAGTATAGTGTTGCCCGTCTGCGGTCCAGTTGAAGGAAGAATAATACTCGGCTCTATAGGTTCCATTCAGCCAAATATCCTCGAGAGAGATGGATTGTCCATTGCTCCTTACCGTTGAAATAAGGAGAAAAATAGAAATTAATAGGCGATGATGCAGCATACTATTCGATTAAGTACGAAATAATAGGTTTTGTAATGGAATAAGTTTTTATTCAAGGTAATTCAAAACAAATGGCATACTTGTGTTTTTTAAAACATAAGTATGCCATTTTATAATTTAAATGGATCGTTTATTTTTTCACTGCTTCTTTCACTGCAATATTTAATTCATCCAACTGCTTATCTGAAATAGTCGATGGTGAATCGATCATTACGTCACGTCCGGCGTTATTTTTTGGGAAAGCAATAAAATCGCGAATGGAATCTGAACCGCCAAACAGGGAGCATAAACGGTCAAAGCCAAAGGCCAAGCCTCCGTGGGGAGGTGCGCCGTACTCAAATGCTTCCATAATGAAGCCGAATTGATGTTTCGCCTCCTCATCACTAAAACCAAGCATGTTGAACATTTTTGCCTGAAGTTCTTTGTTGAAAATCCGAATCGAACCACCGCCTACTTCCACACCGTTGATGACCATATCGTAGGCATTTGCTCGTACGGCTCCAGGATTGATTTCCAGAAGTGCAAGGTCTTCGGGTTTTGGAGCAGTAAAAGGATGATGCATTGCAAAAAAGCGTTTTTCGTCTTCGTTCCATTCCAAGAGTGGAAAGTCAATTACCCAATGAGCAGAGTATTTGTCTTTGCTTCGCAGACCAAGTCGTGTACCCATTTCAAGTCGAAGATCGCTTAGTTGTTTTCTGGTGGCATTCATTTCACCGCTAAGGATTAAAAGCAAATCGCCCGGTTTGGCATTGAGTTGAGCAGCCCAGACTTTTAGGTCTTCCTGAGCATAAAATTTATCCACTGAAGACTTTAAAGTACCATCCGACTCGTAACGTACATATACAAGCCCTTTCGCTCCGACCTGCGGACGTTTCACCCACTCTGTCAACTCGTCAATCTGTTTTCTTGTGTAAGAGGCACAAGTTTCTGCACAAATACCAATCACCGCTTCGGCATTGTCAAATACACCAAATCCTTTTCCTTTTGCTACCTCTGTTAATTCCGCAAATTTCATTTCAAATCGAATGTCCGGTTTATCCGAACCATAATATTTCATCGCATTGGCGTAAGTCATTCGGGTAAGAACAGGTAGATCTACTTTCTTCACTGTTTTAAAAAGATGCCGAACGAGTCCTTCAAACATATTGAGAATGTCTTCTTGTGTAATAAACGACATTTCACAATCGATCTGGGTAAACTCAGGTTGGCGATCGGCCCGTAAATCTTCATCGCGAAAGCATTTAACAATTTGGTAATATCTATCAAAGCCTGATACCATGAGCAATTGTTTAAAGGTCTGAGGAGATTGAGGAAGTGCATAAAATTCTCCTGGATTCATACGAGAGGGTACCACAAAATCGCGTGCTCCTTCGGGGGTAGATTTTATTAAAACCGGTGTTTCTACTTCAATGAAGTTTTGTCCGTCCAGATAGTTCCTTGTTTCTTTTGCAACCTTGTGGCGCAGCTCAAGGTTTTTTCTTACACTATCTCTTCGTAAATCTAAATATCGATACTTCATGCGAAGTTCATCTCCTCCATCTGTTTCATCTTCAATGATAAAAGGAGGTAATTTGGCAGGGTTTAGAATTTCTATTTCAGAAACCTTAACTTCAATATAGCCAGTAGGGATTTTATCATTTTTTGCAATTCGTTCCACTACATTTCCACTTGCCTTTATCACAAATTCCCGGCCTAATTTTCTGGCGGCATTTAATACATTAGGATCTGTTTTGCCCTCTTCTAATATAAGTTGAGTGATCCCATAGCGGTCTCTCAGGTCGATCCAAAGCATACCTCCTTTATCGCGTATCTTGGCAACCCAACCACAAAGGATTACGGTAGTATTGATATCAGATATTCTTAATTGACCGCAGTTATGTGTTCTTAGCATAATTTTATGTATTTATAAAAGGTCACAAATATAGCCAATTGTTTATAATCTTAAAATTAGCTTTTTAATAGAGGAATTGAGATCCCAATGGATAAAGAAGGGAATCAATTGAAAACAGAAGGAGTAAGTTTCACAAGGATAAAAAGGTTTCTTTTAAGGGAGGATTTTCGATAGCGGATACTACCTGCAACTACCGCATCCGGTAGCTCAAAAAGAGCAGAAAGTATATCTGAAAAAAAATTAGTAAATTTGAAGTCCTAAACAACTGTAATTGACTCATGGGAAGAGTATTTGAAAAAAGAAAATATACCATGTTTGCCCGTTTCGACCGAATGGCAAAGGCATTCACACGTATAGGGAAAGAAATTGCGATAGCAGTAAAAGCAAACGGTCCTCTTCCGGAAAATAATCCTCGGCTTCGTACGCTTATACAGAATGCCAAGGGGGTGAATATGCCCAAAGACAGGATAGAAGCTGCTATTAAAAGAGCCAGCAGCAAGGAAGATAAGGATTACGAAGAAATTGTGTACGAAGGGTATGGACCGTATGGAGTAGCACTCGTTATTGAAACAGCCACAGACAATATAAACAGAACGGTAGCCAATATTAGAACAATCTTTTCAAGAGGGGATGGTACTTTAGGCAAAACAGGGTCTTTGGATTTTATTTTTACCAGAAAAGGTGTGTTTAAATTTTTAAAAGGAGAATTTGATATTGATGAACTGGAACTTGAGCTGATTGATTTTGGTGCGGATGATGTAGCTGTTTCGTCCGATGGTGAAGTATATGTATATACTGCTTTTCAGGATTTTGGGAAAATGCAAAAAGCATTGGAGGACAAAGGAATAAATATTATTAGCGCAGAATTGCAACGTATTCCGAATTCATTTGCAGAGGTTACTCCGGAGCAGGAAGAAGAAATATTGAAATTGATCGAAAAATTTGAAGAAGACGATGATATTCAGGTGGTATACCACAATATGAAATAACTTCATAAAATGACTTTTTTGTGAAATAGTACTGTTTTAATTAGTTTTGCCTCTCGTTAAATCTTGCACTTCTCTTGCACCTCTTGTCTTATGACAAAATAAGAATGCAACAATTTTCAAGAACACAATTTTAAACAATTTAATTTTTCATTAAACCAAACAAAAAACAATTATGAGCTTTATTAAAGAATTTAAAGAGTTTGCCATGAAAGGCAATGTAATTGATCTTGCTGTCGGTGTTATCATCGGCGGTGCATTCAATAAAATAGTCGACAGTTTTGTAAAAGGAATTATGATGCCTCCGCTGGGGTTGCTTACAGGTGGCGTTGATTTTAAAGATAAAAAAATTATTCTGGCAGAAGCTGTAAAGAATGAAAAAGGAGACATTGTACATCCGGAAAATGCTTTTTTGTGGGGTGATTTTGTGCAAAATATCATTGTGTTTTTAATTACGGCATTTGCCGTTTTTTTATTAATAAAAGCAATTAATACTATGAA
>DATHPH010000313.1:0-14309 GCA_035484095.1 Cytophagaceae bacterium
AAATAGCTTAATTTTGTCCAATAGGAATAAAAAACAAGAGTAAATATGACTCAGGCAGATTTTGTATTTTCATCAGAACAGGAACCGCATCGATCAAGAACAAAGATGATTTTAAAAGATCATCCCGAAGTTAGAAATTTGATTGGGAAAAATCCTTATACGTTTTTGGTAATTCTCGGAGTAGTATCCTTACAGCTTTCCTTGGCTTATTTTGTGAAAGATCAGGCTTGGTGGGTGGTTTTGCTGGTAGCTTATTTTGTAGGAGCTTTTGCGGATCACGCTCTTTTTGTAACAATTCATGAAGTATCGCACAATTTACTTTTCAAAAAAAAAGCATTTAATACGCTTGCAGGAATTATTGCCAATATCCCGTCGGTAGTTCCCACCTCTGTCTCTTTTCAACGGTACCATTTAAAGCACCATTCTTTCCAGGGAATCCATGAATTAGACGGTGATCTTCCCTATGAATGGGAAGCAAAAATAACCGGAAAATCTTCTTTTATGAAAGCACTTTGGCTGTTGTTTTATCCTGTCATTCAGATTGCCAGAACCTTTCGCCTAAAAGAAATCAAACCCATTGATGGCTGGGTCGTCACTAATTTTCTAGTTCTTGCAGTAGCTGATTCTCTGATCTTGTATTTCTGGGGATGGCAGGCAATCGTTTATTTATTTATCTGTTTTGTTTTCTCTGTGGGCCTGCATCCGCTTGGAGGACGATGGATACAAGAACATTTCCTGACAATTCCCGGCAGCAATCAGGAAACATATAGTTACTATGGCCAATTCAATAAAATTAATATGGATATTGGTTTTCATAACGAACACCATGATTTTCCTTCAATCCCTTGGAATAATTTACGTAAATTAAAAGATACCGCACCGGAATATTATACCAGTTTACATTCGCACACTTCCTGGACAAAACTGGTTTTGCAGTTTTTATTTGACAAAAACGTAACGCTGTACTCCAGGGTAGTTCGAAGGAATAGAGGGGCAGTACCTATTACAGATGTTTCAACTCCGGATACAGATCTAATAAATGAACAGGAAGAAACAGGCAAAAGAAAATCTGCCTGAAATATTAAGTAAAAAGAATAGATTTTTCTATTTAATTAAAGGGTTATTGCTAAAAAGGAATTGTTATATTTTCAACATTATAAAGATTTATAAAATGAGAAAAGCAAAATTGATACTTCTAGGTGGTATATTCCTATTAGCAGGAATGCTAAGTTCCTGCGGAGAAAAAGAATGTCTTGGTCATTGCTGTGACCATCATAACTGCAATAATCCAAATAAACCTGTGCCTCAGGTTACTCCTGCAAAGGCACCAAATGTTGGGGGTTAATACTAGTATCAGTTATATTCGCAGAGAAAATCCCCTACCCCGAAGCCATCTGAATGTACCTATTATTTTATAGCACTGTAGAGCGTTAAAACCAAAACCCTACAGTACCCTTCAATTCTTAGTCGGTGGATTTACGTCCTATCAAAATCTTTATTTTATATCAAAATACTAACGATTTGATATAAAATAATAAATCAATCTCCCTTGAGGAAATCCAAAATAGTTTCCAATCCAATACCTCTTGACCCTTTTATAAAAATTGATGCGTTTTCAATTTTATACTGCTGAATAAATGCTACCAAATCTGGTTTGGTGGCAAAATAAAATGCCGAAGAAAGTTGATCCGCTGCTTTTTTCATATTTTTCCCGCAAAGGATGATTTTGTCGAAGTGGCAACCAGAAAGTAATCTACCTAAAACCTCGTGCTCATAATCGCTTTCAGCACCCAGTTCAAACATATCCCCCAAAATAATTACCTTGTTTTTTCGATTTAATCGATTAAAATTTTCAATCGCCGCCTTCATGGAAGAAGGATTTGCATTATAAGCGTCGAGCAAAATTTCATTACTACCCGATTTTATAAATTGAGATCTGTTGTTTTGAGGGGTATAGTTTGCTACAGCACTATTAGCAATACTTTCAAGTACTTTAAAATATTTACCAATGCAAAGTGCTCCTGCAATATTATCAAAATTGTAGTTCCCTGTCAGTTGAGTACCTATTATTTCTCCATTTTCAGATTTATATTTTACAAAAGGAGTTGATTCAATAAGTTCACAATGATAAAAATCCTCCCGTTGAGGATATAAAATAGGATTGGGAATCTTTACTATTTCCATCAAACTGGAATCAGCAGAATTTACAAAGACAATCCCTTTTGTTGCTTTCATATAATCGTACAATTCTCCCTTTCCTTTTTTCACACCCTCCATACCGCCAAATCCTTCCAGGTGCGCCTTCCCAATATTTGTAATTAATGCGTGTGTAGGTTCTACGTATTGACAATATCCTTCTATTTCTTTTTGGTGATTGGCGCCCATTTCGATTACTGCCATTTCTGTTCCCTTTCCAATGGAAAGAAGTGTAAGCGGTATGCCAATATGATTATTAAGATTCCCTTTCGTAGCCTTTGTTTTGTAAGTAGTGGAAAGTACCGCATACACTAACTCTTTGGTAGTTGTCTTTCCATTAGACCCTGTTATTGCTATAAATGGAATATTAAATTGTCGACGATGATATTTGGCTAATAATTGTAAAGTAGTAAGCACATCCTTTACCAATAGGTATTTTTCATTTACAACAAATTTTTCTTCGTCAACGACTGCATAAGACGCTCCTGCTTCGATCGCTTGCGCAGCGAACTCGTTCCCATTAAAATTAGCACCCTTTAATGCAAAGAACAATATATCTTTAGTAATCTGACGTGTATCTGTAGAGACTCCACTGCACTTCAGAAATATTTTATACAAATCTTTAATTTCCATGTCGTAAATTTATGATTAATTGAGTATTTCAAAAGCCGGGTCAAGTGAATTTTATTTTATATATTAAAGGTAGTGAACTAGCAGATTTCAACTACTCCAAGCCATTCTTCGAATCGTTGAAGGAAGGAATCTCTAATGCAACCTTCCTAGATATAGATAATTTTTCAGAAAACGAATTAATCGATTTTACCATAAAAGCCCTGAAAGAGTCATCCAAATCTAGCGTTGTATTTGATATTCTCCCGAAAAGCAATATGAATGCATTGGCGAAATTGGCGATTTATATTGCTGATAATCCTCTTGGCAAAAATGTATTTGTATATGGCAACGACCCTAAAATTAACAAAATCCTATTTCCACAGGATGATTTTTCTTACCATGATTTCCCTAAAGAAAAGTTAATAGAAAAAATTAGTCGTTTTATGAACGAGTGATCAAGCACTTTTTTTACTAAATTAAAAAATTTCATAATCCGATATGCTTTTAGCACCTTTGTGTTAGTTCTGGCAAAGTGATTTAAATTTCTTCATTAAAAAAATAAACCAATGATTAGATCAATAATAATTGCATTAATGGGAGTGGCTTTTTTGACCGCTTGCCATAGCGATTCCCCTTCGAAAAAAAATAGCACCGGGCGAACGTCTTTTTTTGAATCCGATGGAATGGATTCTACCGTATCACCCGGGGATAATTTTTTTAATTTTGCTAATGGGAAATGGGTAAAAAATACGATTATCCCGGATGACCAAAGCCGGTGGGGAAGTTTCACTACACTTTATCAAGACAATTTACTAAAATTAAAAGGACTTCTGGAAGAAGCTGCCAAAGCAAATGCGCCTGCCAATTCTGACATACAAAAATTAGGAGATTTTTACACCAGTGGGATGGACACCTTTGCAATCGATAAATTAGGGGCAACTCCTCTAAAAAATGGATTACAGGAAATTGCCAATATCAAAGATAAAAAAGAATTAGTTGCTTACATGATTCAAGCGTATCCGAAAGGAAACCCATCCATTTATGGACTTTATGTAAGCGCCGATGAAAAAAACAGCAACCAAAATATCCCGATTTTATATCAGCATGGTACTTCTTTGCCCACGAAAGAATACTATACCAAGATAGACAGTACCAGTGAAGTTGCAAGAAAAGCGTTGGTAACATACGCTGCAACGCTATTTTCGTTGGCTGGTCATGAGGCCTCTGTGGCTGCTAAAGAGGCTGCAATTGTATTGGCATTAGAAACCTCTTTTGCAAAATACCAACGTACTCCGGTAGAACTTAGAGATCCGCAAAGCAACTACAACAAAATATCACTGGCAGATGCTGATAAAAAATGGCCCAACCTAGAACTTTTATCGTTTTTTACCCATTTGAAAACCAAACCCGACAGCATTGACGTCGGGCAGCCTGACTTTTACGCGGGCATTAATAAATTACTTTTAAGTCAACCTTTAGATGTTTGGAAAACAAAATTAACCTTTGATTATATCAGTGCAAATGCAAAATTATTAAGTGAACCCTTCATAGAAGCCAACTTTGCTTTTTCAAGAACTTTTAACGGTCAAAAAGTGGACGATGTCCGCTGGAAAAAGATTATCAATAGTACGGATAATGGATTGGGGGATATTTTAGGCAAAATGTTTGTCGACAGCTATTTTACACCGGAAGCAAAAAACCGAATGGATGAATTGGTCAACAATCTTCAAAAAGCTTTTGAAGCCAGAATCAATCATTTGGATTGGATGAGTGATAGTACCAAAATAAAAGCAAAAGAAAAACTACATACTTTCTTAAAAAAAATCGGATATCCCGATAAGTGGAAAAAGTACGAAGATGTTACCATCTCAAAAGATAATTACTTTGCCAATTCCAAAAGCATTGAAGCACATTCTATCAAAGAAATGCTGGACAAAATTGGCAAACCGGTAGACCGCACCGAATGGGGAATGACTACTCCTACGGTGAATGCTTATTACAATCCAACGAACAATGAAATTGTTTTCCCCGCAGGAATTTTACAATTCCCATTTTTTGATGTCAATGCCGATGATGCTATTAATTATGGTGCAATTGGTATGGTCATTGGCCATGAAATGACACATGGGTTCGACGACCAGGGAAGTCAATACGATGATAAAGGAAATTTAAAAAATTGGTGGTTACCCTCTGATAACGAAAAATTCAAAGCAAAAACAGCAGCAATTATAACGGAGTACGATTCATTTACGGTACTCGACAAACTACATGTAAACGGTTCGCTTACGCTTGGCGAAAACCTTGCCGATATTGGTGGCCTTGCTATTGCTTACGATGCTTTCAAACTTACCAAACAAGGACAAGACACGACCAAGATAAATGGCTTCACACCCGACCAACGATTCTTTCTTGGTTTTGCACAAGTATGGCGTACCAAATCAAGAGACGCCCGTGTAATGGCACAAATAAAAACCGATCCTCATTCCCCTTCTATGTATCGGGTAAACGGTCCTGTTCAAAATTTCACTCCATGGTACGAGGCTTTCGGTGTAACAGAAACAAATAAAATGTACAAAAAACCGAATGAACGAATTAAAATTTGGTAATTTTTTTCTACGATCATTTCTATGTTAATAATATAAAATCCTACTTTCATCGGTAGGATTTTTTTTGTAAAAAACATTGGAAAAAACAACAACATGAAAATCGTAGCAAATAGAACTGCTAAAGAAACCATTCGAGTCGGATTGACTCTGCTCTGCCACGGTTTGCACTAATTGCAAAACGGCTATATGCGATAATTCAATTATGTTAGATGATTTTAATCATTCGCTTAGAAATAGTGTAAGTTAATTTCTTACACCGTTGAGCTACGAAAGATGACTTATTTATTTTTTTCATAAAATACTGACAAATAGTTTTTTATAATTTACAGTACAATAGTAATTTCAGATTTATTAGTTTCAATTTTTTCTAAAATCAACGATCCTATTAATCCTTGCGAAAAACATATCAAACTGGGTTATTTTTTGGCTATTTTTACAACCCATAATAGTGATAAAACCAATGAGCGAGTATAATTTTAAAGAGATTGAGCGTAAATGGCAGAAAATCTGGAAAGAAAAACAAATTTTCAAAGCTTCCAACAACAGCACTAAACCAAAGTATTATGCGCTGGATATGTTCCCATATCCTTCCGGTGCAGGTCTTCACGTAGGTCATCCGCTCGGATACATCGCCTCTGACATCATTGCGCGTTATAAAAGAACAAAAGGATTTAATGTGTTGCATCCAATGGGTTTCGATTCGTTCGGACTTCCTGCGGAACAATATGCCGTGCAAACCGGTCAGCATCCTGCCATTACCACCGAACAAAATATCGCACGTTATATTCAACAACTGGAAAAAATTGGTTTTTCCTTCGACTGGAATCGTGAAATATGGACCAGCAAACCGGATTATTATCAATGGACGCAATGGATCTTCATTCAGCTTTTTCACGGGTGGTACAACAAAGAAACCAATAAGGCGGAACATATTAATATCCTTATTCAAACATTTGAAACATCCGGCAACAGCACAGTAAAGGCTGCTTGCGATGACGATGTAACAACATTCTCTGCCGAACAATGGAAAAATATGTCGGACAAAGAAAAATCCGATGTACTTCTAAAATATCGCCTTACCTACTTAGCCGAAACCATGGTCAACTGGTGTCCAGCGCTAGGAACCGTGCTGGCAAACGAAGAAGTAGTAAACGGTGTTTCCGAACGTGGCGGCTATCCGGTAGAGCGCAAGAAAATGCAACAATGGATGATGCGTATCACGGCTTATGCCGAAAGATTGCTTCAAGGCCTCGATACATTAGATTGGCCAGAACCAATGAAGGATATGCAAAAATACTGGATTGGAAAATCGTTTGGAGCGGAATTAACATTTGAAGTAGTCCCCCACCCTAACGCTCCACATGAAGGTAAGGCAACAGAACCATTAAAACTTACCGTTTTCACTACCCGCATAGACACAACGTTCGGTGTGACATATGTTTCCATTGCCCCGGAACATGAATTAATCCCGCAACTTACCGCACCTGAATACAAAGAAGCAGTAGAAAAGTATATTACTCAAGCCAAGAACCGCTCTGAGCGGGACCGAATGAGTGATGTCAAAACAGTCTCCGGTCAATTTACAGGAAGTTATGTAATCAATCCTTTCAATGGAGAAAAAATACAATTGTGGATAGCCGATTATGTACTGGCGGGTTATGGTACCGGTGTGGTGATGGCAGTGCCCTCCTCCGACGAGCGCGATTTTAAATTCGCGACACATTATAACCTCCCGATCATTCCTGTACAGGAAGGTACGAGAACAGACATCACCAAAGAAGATTTCGATCCAAAAGCCGGGAAAATGGTAAACTCAGGTTTTCTAAATGGACTAACGGTGACAGAAGCAATACAAAAAGCCATAAAATTTGCCGAAGAAAAAGGAGTGGGCAAAGCAAGAATACAATACAAAATGCGTGATGCCATCTTTGCAAGGCAACGTTATTGGGGAGAACCAATTCCTATTTATTATAAAAATGGAATTCCTCAAACGATCGATGAAATAGATTTACCGCTGGAGCTGCCACAGATAAACGAATACAAACCTACTGAAACAGGGGAACCTCCTTTGGGAAGAGCCAAAAATTTCACCTACAAGGGATATCCTTTGGAGCTAAGCACCATGCCGGGCTGGGCGGGTTCGAGCTGGTATTTCCTGCGTTATATGGATCCAAAAAACATTACAAGATTTGTAAGTGAGAAAGCAGAAAAATACTGGAACCAGGTAGACTTATACATTGGTGGAGCAGAACATGCGACAGGTCATTTGTTCTATTCCCGTTTTTGGAATATGTTTTTGTATGATTTGGGATTGGTGACTTCGCCGGAACCGTTTAAAAAACTGATTAATCAAGGGATGATTCAGGGAAGAAGCAACATGGTGAAAGCAAAGGGAAATGAACTGGTAATTTCCAGCGACAAATTTGATAGCTATATAAAAGAAAATAATTTAAACGAGGCAGATTTTAGAGACGCCTATATCGACGTTCGATATGTTAATCAAAGCGATGCAATTACTGTTGAAAATTTAATAATAGCCAGACCCGATTTCAAAGACGCTAAAATAATAGAAGCTCACAATCATCCTGGTCAAATAAATTGCTATCACCTCGTAGAAAAAATGTCTAAGTCCAAATACAACGTAGTCAATCCGGATGAAATCTGTGATGAATACGGGGCAGACACCCTCCGCATGTATGAAATGTTCTTAGGTCCGTTAGAACAATTTAAGCCATGGAACACCGCAGGGATCGAAGGTGTCTATAAATTTCTCCGAAAACTTTGGAGACTTTTCTATAACGAACAAGGGAAACTATTGGTAACCGACAATACCCCAACCCCCGAAGAACTGAAGATTTTGCATAAGACCATTAAAAAAGTAGAAGAAGATATTGAACGTCATTCCTTCAATACTTCGGTAAGTACGTTTATGGTTTGTGTCAACGAACTTTCAACACTAAAATGTTCGAGCAAATCGGTACTTGAAGAATTGCTAATTGTGCTTTCTCCTTACGCTCCTCACATCACGGAAGAATTGTGGTCAGTTTTAGGACATACGGAAAGCATTTCCTTTGCTGGTTATCCTCAATGGAAACAAGAATACATGACGGAAAGCGAATTTGAATACCCCATTTCCATTAATGGTAAAATGCGCGCCAAAATAAATTTTCCATTGGACATGCCTGCAGCCGATATAGAGAAACAAGTGCTTGCCAATGAAATTATACAAAAATGGCTGGAAGGAAAAGATCCTAAAAAAATAATAGTGGTACCCAATAAAATTGTAAATGTGGTATTGTAAATGAAAAAAATTATCCTTTTAACGTTTACTATATTCTTTTACTCGGCGCTTACTGTTTATCCGCAAAATAAAAAACTTGTTTCGGGCATCTCCAAAGTGATTTGCAATTGCCTTGAAAAGTACAACGACCTGCAAAGTCAGAAAGAGATAGAAGCGGCTATGGAAAATTGTATCATGAAATCTTCCATGAAGAATTTGGACGCCGTTAAAAAAGAAATGGGTATTGATATGACACAAGGCGAAGAAGCTGGCCGCCAGTTTGGAGAAATCATTTCGTATGAATTAATTAAAAAATGTCAGATTTTCCTAAAATACATCATGATGGTTTCTACAGACGATGCAACACCAAAAGATTCCACCATTGGCTATGAAGAGTCTTCTTTTCAAAGTCCGGATATAGTGCCTTATGAAAAATTTTCTACAGACACTATGACTACCACACCTCAAGCTTGTTTGTCGATACGAAATGCCAAGTATGTGTATGTAACAGACAATCCAGACAAAACAGATTATTTTATTCTTCATGATAAAAAATGTGTAGAATACCACGACAATGGGAAATACATTTCGCACTACAACATTAAATGGAAAAGCGACTGTACGTATGAATCTGTTTTCATAGAAAGTTCAAACCCTGAAATAAACAATCTTCTTTCGAAAGGAGATAAAATCAACTATCAGATTCTTGGCATATACTCCAATATTGTATATATCAATTTAGACTACAAAGGATTTTCCAAAACATTTAAAATGTTTGTACAAAAACAATAATTACGCTTATGAAATTTATATTCGAAACTTTGAACCAAACAAGAGCCAATGCTTTAAAGTCCATTGAAGGATTTAGTGAAGAACAATTGGCTAAAATTCCAGAAGGTTTTGGCAACAACATTCTTTGGAACCTGGGACACATGGTTGCCTCACAACAAATTCTTTGCTATAAACTGGCAGGGATACCAATGATTACACCCGACGAATTTGTAGCTCTCTTTCAAAAAGGCACTTCCCCGAAAAACTGGACAGACCCTGTATCGTTAAAAGAAATAAAATACTATTTTGAAGTCACCTCAGAAGCTTTTCAAAAAGACTACGATAAAAAAATATTTGAAAATTATCGCGCTTATAAAACTTCGTCCGGAGTTGCTCTAAATACCATTGATGATGCCTTGGTTTATAATTACGGCCATGAAAATTTACATTTAGGCGTTGTATTAACTCTTAGAAAATTAGTAAGTTAAACGCATGCGAATGATCAAATATATAATTATTTTTTTCTTATGTACCATTGGCTGGTTTGTTGCAATTGCTCAAAAAAAAGAAGGTGATTATAAAGCACACAAAACAAATGAGACGATCAATATAAACGGAAAAGGAGACGAAAAAGAATGGGAAAAAGCACCTTGGAAAAAAATTAAGCATACCTGGCTTGGCGCAAACCCTGAGCCACAGGATTTCGAAGGGAAATACAAAATGCTTTGGGATGAAAATTATATTTATTACCTGGTAGAAATTCAAGACGATTCCCTTTCTGATCAGCACCGCGATCCTTTTAACCTTTGGTGGGAAGACGATTGTTTGGAATTGTTCATTGATGAAAATAATTCCAAAGGAATTCACCAATACAACCACACCGCTTTTGCGTATCATATTACGCTTCATTTGGATGTAGTAGACATGGGACCCGACAAAAAACCTGTTTTACTCAACGACCATTTGATCGCCATGTGGACAAGAAAAGATTCTACGCATTATATTTGGGAAGTTGCCATGCGTGTATATGACGATACGTACAACCAGAATTCCAAAACCAACAAACCTGTAGTTTTATCAAAAGGGAAAAAATTGGGCTTTGCAGTATCCTACAATGACAACGATGGCAATTTTAAAAGAGAAAATTTTATAGGTTCTATCCCAATAGAAGGAGAAGATAAAAACAGAGGTTGGATTGATGCCGGTGTTTTTGGCACATTAGAGTTGGTGAAATAAAATTTAAAAAAGATTTATAAAAGGGAAAGAGTGTTTTGTAAACTTCGTTGACCAACTCCCCTTTCCCAAAATCGCTCCCAAATCAGGACAATAAACTTCTCACAAGTGCTGAAATTAATTTCCCATCCGCTTGCCCTGCCAGTTCTTTGGTGGCTACCCCCATCACTTTTCCTAAATCAGCAGCACTCGTAGCACCTACATTTGAAATAATCGCCTGCAGTTTTACTTTTACTTCTTCTTCCGACAATTGTTTCGGCATATAGCGTTCTACCACTGAAAGCTCCAACAATTCTTTTTCTTCGAGATCCTTTCTTCCTTGTTGTGCAAATACTTCTGCCGACTCTTTTCTTTGTTTGGAAGCTTTCGCCAGTAATTTCATTTCTGCGTCAGCCGTCAATTCTTCCTTCGCGCCCTTTTCAGTTTCCGCTAAAAGAATAAGCGACTTAATGGCTCTTAATGCCAGGAGTTCAGGTTGATTCTTTGCAATCATAGCCTTTTTGATGTCTGCATCAATTTGTACTTTTAAACTCATTTTATTTTGAATTTTATTGGTTAAATAATCAACTTTGTTACCTTATCCTATCATCTCGTTTCTCCAAGTAAATAGGAAAGAATGAACTAACAATACACGAAGTAAGCATTCTGTTTTATAAATTCAAAATATGACCCGATTAAGTGTTAACATCAACAAAATTGCAACATTAAGAAATTCCAGAGGAGCCAACAATCCCAATGTCATTAAAACGGCACTCGATTGTGAACGCTTTGGGGCAGAAGGTATCACCGTACATCCAAGACCGGATGAGCGCCACATTCGTTATGAAGACGTCAGGGCACTCAAAAAAGTAATCAAAACCGAGTTTAACATAGAAGGAAATCCGGATAAAAAATTTATTGATTTGGTTATAGAAGTAAAGCCTGCTCAAGTAACACTCGTTCCGGATGAACCTGGAGCACTTACCTCCAATCAAGGTTGGGATACAATGAAACATCTGAATTTTTTGAAAGAAGTTACCAAAGAATTTCAACGTAATAACATTCGTGTTTCTTTATTTGTAGATCCTGTAGTAGGCATGGTAGAAGGAGCTGCCATAGCAGGTGCCGACAGGGTAGAACTATATACAGAACCTTATGCTAAATTTTTTACAGAAAACAAAGAAATGGCCATTGCCGATTATCTAAAAGCTGCCGAAACCGCTTCCAAAGCCGGACTAGGGCTAAATGCCGGACACGATCTGGACTTAAATAATCTTCACTACCTGAAAGAAAAGCTGACCAACCTTGATGAAGTATCGATTGGTCATGCACTCATCTGTGATGCGTTATATTATGGATTGGAAAATACAATTCAATTATATTTGAGAAAATTAAAATAAATATAAAAAATGAATTTATACTACAGGGAACTTGGTACAGAAACCCCTCCTATCATAATATTACACGGAGTATTCGGCTCTTGTGATAATTGGCTGACGGTTTCCAAAGGATTGGCAGAAATTCACAAAGTGTATTTACTGGATGCCCGCAATCATGGGCAATCACCACACAGCGACGAGTTCAACTACCAGGTAATGGCAGAGGATTTACATGAATTTATTCAACAACACCAGTTGATGAATCCTATCCTTATTGGCCATTCGATGGGTGGAAAGACTGTTATGAAATATGCCGCTGACTATCCGAATGAATTTTCCAAAATGATAGTGGTAGACATATCTCCCCGTTATTATCCGCCACACCATCAATCCATCTTAGAAGGCCTTAGTGCGATTTCACTTGAAACACTGGAGAGTAGACAGGAGGCAGACGATATTTTAAAAAAATTCGAGCCAGTGCTCGGAGTACGACAATTCCTGCTTAAAAATCTTTATCGAAACGAGCAAAATAGGTTTGACTGGAGGATGAACTTTAAAATAATTAAAAGTAAAATTGAAAACATTGGTGAAGCATTAGATGAATCAGCTAAAATAACCAGACCAACATTATTCATTCGTGGAGCGAACTCGACCTACATTCAAGAAAGAGATACTACCCTTATTAAAACGATTTTTTCGGATGTACAAATTGCTACTGTAGAAGGAGCCGGACATTGGGTGCAGGCAGAAAAACCGAAAGAATTTTTGGAAGTAGTAAAGAATTTTTTAGAAGTAAACAATTAACTTCTATCTAATGCATATATACCCCAAACTTGTCCTCTTCAAAAACCACGTCAATATGTTCCTTCAGGGTGGTAGCCAATGAATAACCAATATAGTCCGGGGAAACAGGAAAATTATTATGACTTCGGTTTACAATTACAGCCGTCTGAAGTTTTTTTAATGGAATGCTTAAAAATGGTTGAAGACTATACACCAGTGTACGCCCTGTATTCAACACATCGTCTGTGACCACTACTACTTTGTTCTGAAGTTTGTGAACATCAACATCAAGTGTTACTTCACATTGACTTTTGGCAAATTTATCAAGGGTAATTTTTACCAACGTTATCTTTAAATTACATAGCGTTGCTAATTCTTTTACCAATAGCTCTGCAAAAAAATACCCTTTGTCGTAGATTCCGGCAATTGCTATTTCTTGTTCTTGGTAATTGTGCTCATAAATTTGATACGCAATGCGTTTTATCTTTTGGAGCGTTTCCCTTTTAGTGAGTATGATATTCGTTTCTGACATACGCATGAATCCCTACCTTGTACTTAATTTATCCAGAAATCAATATTACTTAATTAGTCTTTAAAATCGAAGTAGATTGAGAAAATGTTAGAGATAGGTGGTTAAACTGTTGTCTATTTTAATTTTAGCAGGATCGAAGGATGGTTATTTTGTCAATATAAATATAATTCACTTATTATCAATAAAATAGCATCCATTTAGATTATTTTTAACATTATTTTGGCTTAAAAGGTAGATTTTACATATCTTTGCAATCCTTTTGATAGAAAGACAAATTAAGCACAATATGAAAAAAGATATTCATCCAAACTACAGAGCGATTGTATTTGAAGATACTTCCAGCGGATTCAAATTCCTTACAAAATCTACTGCTCAGACAAAAGATACCATTGTTTGGGAAGATGGTAATACTTACCCGGTAATGAGAATAGAGGTTAGTTCTGCTTCTCATCCGTTCTACACTGGCAAGAAAATGTTCTTGGATACAGCAGGTAGAGTGGAAAAATTCCAGAAAAAATACGCCAAAAAATAATTGGCTTAAAATTAATTTATACACAACAAGAGTCTCTGTGAACAATTCATAGGGACTTTTTTATTTTTGTACTATGAACTTCATTCTATTTGACGATCCTGAATTTAAAATAGGACTTTTACCGCTTACGTTTACCAGACCAGTAGCCGATATTAGAATTGGCATTTTCAAAATTTCTGAAAAATGGGAAAAATATTTGGGTGTAAGAGCGTCTTTTAAAACTGAAAACTACCTCTCCAAGAAATTTCTCTTACATGAAGATGAAAATTCTGTTTACGTTAATGGAAGTGTATGCCCTACTCCGGAATTATGCATCGAAATTGACAAACTGGAAAACGGAAGTGCGTTAATTCAAAATGATGTATTAATCGCATACCGAAACGAACCAAAAAATAAAAAGATATTT
>DATHPH010000314.1:0-5659 GCA_035484095.1 Cytophagaceae bacterium
AAGTTCGTTTTTTAAGCCTTCTTCTGTCATAGTTAAATTGTAGCCATATTAAATAATTTACTTAATAATAATTAAAAGAATAAAGGTTGGTATCTATACAAACTTATTCTTTGAGTAAGCTTAAATTGCTGTCGCATAATAAGTATTAATACATATACAGAGAGCAACTCATATCACGGGCTAGGAAATGTTGCAATTATGGTTTTATTAAAGATAATTAAAATTATTTTTAATTATGGTTAGAAAATCATTCCTATTTTTTATTTTTAGTGAAAAGCATTCAATTCCTATTGAACGATTTTGCAAAGTATAAGTTTTAATTTATAAAATAGAGAATACAAAATGGATTACTACGACTCAAAATGGCTGGATAATCTACCTGTATTGGTCAAAGTATCAGATGTTTCAGCCTCATGTGTATACGTAAATAGAAAATGGGTTGAATTCACCGGTTATTCTTTGAAACAAAGTAGTGACGATGATTGGGAGAAATATATACATGAGAAGGATAAAGAAAACTATTTTAAAAAAATAAAAAAAGCGCATATCGAAAAGGAAGAATATTCTGTTGAGATGCGCTTTATGAAAAATAGTTATGAGTTTTGGTGGTTGTTGGATTGTGGTAAACCCTTATTTGATGAATTCGGAATGTACGTAGGGCATTTTTCTGTTTGTACAGATATTTCGGAAAGCAAAAAGCAAGAAAGGGAATTATTGAATAGGGAAAATCAACATAGGATCAGGAATACAATGTCGGTAGTAATGAGTATGCTTGATTTACATTCGGATTATATTTTTCAGGAAAATGACAAGGGAGTTTTTACGGATTGTCAAAACAGAATTTCTTCCATTGCGTTGGCACACGGGAAATTCTATTCTTCTAACGTTCTTATTAAGACGTACATTTCAGAATTGGTAGCGAGAGTAAAAAATTCTTACTTTGAAAACAAAGCTGAAGTAATTGTAAAAATTGAAGTAGACGAGACAGAATTGGAGTTAGAAAAAGCAATGCCTTTTGGTTTAATAATAAATGAACTAGTTACAAATGCGTTTAAACATGCATTTGACGGTAGTGGAGGAGAAATATACATTGGGTTCTATGCCAGTAAAGAAAATTATATTCTTATGGTCTCAGATAATGGGAAGGGAGTTCCTGAAGAGAAGCAATTAACAGCATCGTCAACGCTAGGTTATACCTTAATAAATGCGTTAACCAGACAATTAAATGCTACATTGGAAATAGTCAGCAACGAAGGGTTGAAAGTTCAAATTCGATTTTAAAGTATATATATAATGTCAAAAATATTAGTGGTAGAAGACGATGCGGTTTTGGCGTTGTTTTTAAAGAAAAATATCGAGCAATTAGGCCATAAAGTAATGGAGGTGCAGTCCAGTGGACAAGGAGCCATCAATGCCGTTTCCAATGAAAAACCGGATCTGATTATTATGGATATAAAACTTATGGGAAGTATTGATGGGATACAGACCATGATAGAAATTAGAAAATTCTCAGAAATTCCTGTAATATATGTGTCAGGACACTTTGACGAATCGGTAAAACTGAAAGCCCAGGAAACTCAAAGTTCTACCTTTATGAGTAAACCTATCGATCTTGAAGAGTTTAAAGAGCGAATAAATAAAGCGTTGGCACAGGCCAGAGAAAATAAAAAGTGAGCAAAAGTTTATTTCTGGGTTTCATTAGAAGATTTGTCAAGATCAATCCCAAAACGCTTTATCATTTTCTTTTCAAATGTCCAGAAAAATTTATGTTGCCCGAACAGGGTTCCAATAATTACTAAGAGCAATTGATAAATTGGGAAAATGATTAGTATTCGAAGAGGCCAGAATATTAATCCTCCTAAATCTTTAGTTATGCCCAAAAGTTTAAGTACTGGAGCACTTACCCAAGCAGAGGCTGACCCGGTGATGGCGAAGACCACGCATATCATAAACAACTGCCAATTACTGGTAATTTGCCATCTGGATTTTAGTTTTTCAAAAAATGTCATATTTTAAGGAGTCAATAATTTTAATTTTCGCGCTGCGCTAATTTATTTGCAAAATTTTTAAGCATTGCCTTTTTATGCAACGGAGCATCAATTTTAGCCAGTTTTAGAAAAGCCAAATCAAAGTACTCGTTTATTTTTAATTCTGTATAAGATTTTATTTCTAATTTATTATATAAATCAGTAACTGCTTTTACTTTTTCTGAGGGCTCAATGTTTTTTGAGGTAAGCAGCTCTTGAAGTTTTTTTGCGTCATTCCCTTTTGCCTTTTGAAGAGCGGTGATAAGTAAGTAAGTTTTTTTATTTGCAATGATATCACCTCCCACTGTTTTGCCAAACTTATTCATATCGCCATATACATCAAGTAAATCGTCCATCAACTGAAATCCAATACCCATGTTAATCCCAAATTCTCTTAGAGAAACTAAATTATGTTGATCTGCTCCTGCCACCAGTCCTCCAAGCTCAAGCGAAAAACCAAGAAGAACAGCCGTTTTCATTCGAATCATTTCAATGTACTCCTCCAGCGAAACCTTGTCCTTTTTTTCATAATCCATGTCGTATTGTTGACCTTCACAAATTTCAGTCGCGGTCTTATTGAATAACACCAGAGACTTTCTTAGTATCGTATCTTCAACATGCATCAAGAGTTCAGTAGATTTTATTTGCATCACATCGCCTGCCAAAATAGCGGCATTCGTATTCCATTTTTCATGTACGGTGACGTTTCCTCGTCGCAATGGTGCATTGTCCATAATATCATCATGGACCAAGGTGTAATTGTGAAACAACTCAATGGCAATGGCAGGTTTTAATATCTTTTCTATTTCATCAGAAAAAAGATTATGAGAAAGAATAGCCAAAATGGGTCTCATTCTTTTTCCTCCAAGGCTCATAATGTAATATATTGGGTCGTATAATTCGGATGGTTCTTTCCCAAAATCAAGAGCCGCTATTTCTTTGTTAATTAGTTTTAAAGTATTGTCTAAGGTCAATATCATAAAAAGGAATATTCGAATTATTATGCTGTTATCATTTCAAGATCAATGGTTCTTCTGGCAAGGTCTGTTTTTTTAACTTGTACTTGCACCGTGTCACCTAGGGTATACATCTTTTTTTGTCTTTTACCTACAATGCGATAGTTGTCTAAATCCAATTCATAGAAATCATCCGTCAATTCACTAAGCCGAACCATCCCTTCACATTTTGTTTCTACAATTTCTACAAACATACCATGTTCTATCATGCCGGAAATAATCCCATCAAATATTTTGCCTGTCATACTCTGCATAAACTCCACTTGTTTATATTTAATGGAAGCTCGTTCTGCGTCGGCTGCCAATTTTTCTCTTTCAGACGAGTGACTGCATTTTTCCTCAAACAAATGTTTATCTTCGGATTTCCCACCTTCCAAATAATGAAAAAGAAGCCTATGAACCATCATATCAGGGTATCGCCGTATAGGAGAAGTGAAATGGGTATAATGTTTGAACGCTAATCCAAAGTGCATATCGGCTTCTGTCGTGTAGCGTGCTTTTGCCATACATCGTATTGCCAAACCTTGTAGTACATTTTGTTCCGGTTTCCCTTCCACTTCTTCTGTAAGCTTGTTGAGCGCACTTGCTATCGCTTCATCATCATGAATCAGTAGTTTGTGCCCAAACCGCGCAGCAAAAGTCGCCAGTGATTTCAGTTTGTCAGGATTCGGATTATCGTGTGTCCGATAAACCATAGTATTTTTATCTTCTCCTTTCTTCATATTGTACACATATTCGGCTACTTTTTTATTCGCCAACAACATGAAGTCTTCTACTAGTTTATGAGCATCTTTTCTGATTTTTGGAAAAACACCCAAAGGTTTTCCGTTTTCGTCAAGTTTGAATTTTATTTCAATAGTTTCAAAACTGATAGACCCGTTTTTAAATCGTTCCTTACGGAGAATTTTTGCCAACTTGTCCAGTAAGAGAACTTCCTCTTTCAAGTCTCCTACTTGAGTTTCCAACACTTCCTGTACTTCCTCATACGTGAACCTGCGAATAGAATGTATAATTGTTTTTCCAAACCATTGGCTCATTATTTTTCCGCTTTCTGTCATTTCAAATACAGCGGAGAATGTAAGTTTATCTTCATTAGGACGAAGAGAACAAAGTCCATTTGAAAGTTTTTCAGGCAACATAGGTACTACACGGTCCACCAAATAAACGGAAGTAGCCCTCGAATAAGCTTCTTTTTCCAGAAGGGTTCCTAGACGAACATAATGCGTAACATCTGCTATATGTACTCCGATTTCGTAATTGCCGTTATTTAATTTTTGAACAGAAATAGCATCGTCAAAATCTTTTGCATCAATGGGATCAATCGTAAAAGTAGTAACATTCCTAAAGTCCCTTCGTTTGGCAATTTCAGCTTTGGTAATATCTTCTTCTATTTGTTCTGCTGCTTTTTCTACATTTTCAGAAAACGTAAACGGCAGTCCGTATTCCGCCATGATAGCGTGCATTTCTGTATTATTTTCTCCGGCATTGCCCAATATCTCTTTTATTTTTCCTATCGGATTTTTACCATCTTCCAACCACTCTACTACCTGAACAATTACTTTTTGTTTGTGTTCTGCTTTATTTATGAATTCTCCGGGTACGAAAATGTCAAAATGTATTTTTTTGTTATCTGGAATTACAAAAGCAAATTTTGGAGAAATTTCTATAGTGCCAACGAACTCAGTTCGCTTGCGTTCTACTACCTCGATGATTTTTCCTTCCGAATGTTTTTCTTTTTTATTTCTTCCGGAAGATTCAAAAATTTGCGCTTTTACAATATCTCCGTCTATTGCTCCGTTTATAAACCGGGCGTCAATCCATATATCTTCTATTCCTGTTTCTTGAGGAATCACGTATGCAAATCGAGGGCTTACATGATCTACTCTTCCAAGAATAAAGTTCATTTCGCCTGAAATGTTATTTTTGAAAAGGCCATTTTTCAAATGAATGATTTTGCCTTCTCTTACTAAAGCATTAAGCTCTTTCTCTAAATTTTCTTTGGTCTCCAGCCTTTTAAATCCAAGTTTTTTTATAAGATCCTTGAGCGAGTATGGATTTTTTTTGCTGTTGTTAAAAAAAGCAACAAGTTTATCGCGCAAAAAATCAGTATTTTTTTGGGTAGATTTATTTTTCATGAACTAAATTCTTGGGTGATCTTTTTTCCTAATAAGTTGAGCTCGTCGAATATCTTCCAAGTCACCTTTCGGAATGGCATTAATCAATCGCCGCGTATATTCAGAAGTTGGGTTTGCATAGATGTCTTCAGCAAAACCAATCTCTTCAATTTTTCCTTTATTCATGACAATAATTCTGTCTGACATAAACTTCACTACCGAAAGATCGTGTGAAATAAAAATATACGTAAAGTTAAATTCTTCTTTTAGTTTGTTTAATAAGTTTAATACCTGTGCTTGTACAGAAACGTCAAGAGCTGACACAGACTCATCACAAATAATAAATTTAGGATTTAACGCAAGTGCTCTGGCAATACAAACCCGTTGTCGCTGGCCTCCTGAAAACTCGTGCGGATACCGTTCAAAATGTTTTTTGGAGAGGTTTACTTTTTCCAAAAGTTCAATGGTATGTTTTTTTCTATGAAAATCAGAATCGAAGATA
>DATHPH010000315.1:0-3565 GCA_035484095.1 Cytophagaceae bacterium
AACATACGTTCCGGGAGTATTGTAAGTATTTACGGTATTACTTGTTGGAATGGCAAAAGGGTTGTTGACAAAATCATAATTATAAACGGGAGCAGGTTGCCCTACTGCCGGGCCACTGGGAGAAGTACTTACAACCGTCACCGTATAAGGAGCGCAACCACGTTTCGCTGGAGTAATTACAAAACCTGCACTATAGGGCGGCAGTTGAGCCCAAGAAACCAATGGACTAATTATAAAAATAAACAGCAGCATTTTTATTAAAGGATTCTCCTTTAATAAAAAAAAAACTGATTTTCTGTACGTTAATACTAACATAGTTTCGCTATTATTTCGTTTATATTCAAACGCTCTTGTTCACCATTTAGCATATCTTTTAGCATAAGTTCGCCTGAAGTCATTTCATCTGAACCAATGATCATTACAAAAGGAATTTTTTTTCGGTCCGCATATTCCATTTGCTTCTTCATTTTAGTCGTTTCGGGGTAGATTTCACTATTTATACCTCTTTGGCGCATTTTGTAAAGAAGTGGTAAAGAATACTTTTTAGCTTCTTCGTCAAAGCAGCAAAGGAGAACTTTGGTAGTATTGATATTTGCTTCAGGAAATACATTCAATTCCTCCATCACGTCGTAAATCCGATCAATACCAAATGAGATGCCCACTCCAGATATTCCAGGCATCCCAAATACTCCTGTCAAGTTATCGTATCTTCCTCCACCACAAATACTTCCTATTTGTACATCCTTTGCTTTTACTTCAAAGATGGCTCCTGTGTAATAACTTAAGCCACGGGCAAGGGTGAGATCAAATTCTACGTTATTTTCCTTAAGGCCAAAAGATTCTACGTATTCAAAAACGGCATTCATTTCGTAAAGTCCCTTTTGTCCAATGTCAGAGCCCGCAAGAAAATTTTTGAGAAATTTAAATTTTTCACTATTTGAACCACTAAATTCAAGGATAGGCATCAAAGAAGCGATGGCTAATTCGGGGAAATGTTTAGCCGTTAATTCTTCGACAACCTTTTCAAGACCAATTTTATCCAACTTATCTATTGCAACACACAAATCTGTTTCCGAACCGGGCATGCCAATTTTTTCAGTAATGGCGGTAAGAAGTTTTCGATTATTTATTTTGATGCAAAAATTTTTAATTCCAAGATTTTCCAAAACCTCGTTTATCATTAATACAATTTCAGCTTCACAAATCAGAGAATCCGTTCCAACAACATCTGCATCACATTGGTAAAATTCCCTGTAACGACCTTTTTGAGGACTGTCACCACGCCATACCGGTTGAATCTGATATCGCCTAAATGGAAAAACCAACTCATTTCTATTCATCACTACATAACGAGCAAAGGGAACGGTAAGATCATAACGAAGTCCTTTTTCAGAAATTGAAGTGGTAATTTTTTTATATCCTTGTTCAAAATCACTAAGATTAATATTTTTTACAAAATCTCCTGAGTTTAAGATTTTAAAAAGTAACCGATCCCCTTCTTCTCCATACTTACCCATCAACACTGAAAGATTTTCCATGGCAGGTGTTTCAAGAGGAAGAAAGCCAAATTTTTGAAAAACGGTTTTGATGGCAGAGAAAATAAAATTTCTCCTGATCATTTTATCAGGACCAAAATCACGTGTTCCTTTTGGTATGCTTGGTTTTGAAGAAGACATCCTTACTAATAAATTATATATCCAAAAAGTAAAAGTAGGGAAAAAGTAGGAAAGAATAAAGGAGTAGAAAAGGATACAATGCTTCAAATAAAAGACTTCTCTCTAGTCACAGCATTGTATCCTTATCGTGCTTCTAAATGTGTTTTTCAGCATGATAGGAAGAGCGTACGAGCGGACCCGATTCCACGTATTTAAATCCTCTTTTTAAACCCTCCTCTTTGTATTTGGCAAATTGATCCGGATGTATAAACGATGCTACTTCAAGATGCATTTTTGTAGGCTGCAAATATTGACCAAGGGTGAGTACGTCAAGTCCATTTTCAATCAGATCATCCATGGCTTCCAATACTTCATTTTCTGTTTCTCCCAAACCAAGCATGATCCCTGACTTGGTCCGTTTTCCAAACTCTTTTATCCTTTTTATTTCTTCAAGACTTCGCTCGTATTTTGCCTGAGGTCTTACCATTTTGTAGAGTCGTTTCACTGTTTCCATGTTATGCGATACTACTTCCTGACCTCCACTAATCATCCTAATGAGTGCATCCCAATTGCCTTTCACGTCCGGGATGAGCGTCTCGATAGTCGTAGAAGGAGTTTCCCTTTTCACTTCCACAACTGTCTGATACCAGATTTCAGCCCCTCTGTCTTTCAATTCGTCTCTATTTACAGAGGTAATAACAGCATGCTTAACACCCATAAGTTTTATAGCTTCTGCTACCCTTCTAGGTTCATCCGTATCGTATTCATTTGGCTTCCCAGTTGCTACAGCGCAAAAGGTACAACTACGGGTACATACATTCCCCAAAATCATAAAAGTTGCTGTTCCTGCGCCCCAACATTCCCCCATGTTAGGACAATTTCCACTTTGACAGATTGTATGAAGTTTATACTCATCAACAATTGCTCGTACATTCGCATATTCCTTCCCAATTGGTAATTTTACTCGAAGCCAATCCGGTCTTGGCGTGCGAAATTTATTAGACTCAGCGGAAATAATAGGTAACTCTATCATAGTTGTTCTTTTTACATGCAGGTCTTACGAAACTGACCCTTTCTACTATAACAAAAATACATAAAAAAAGCTCAATTCAGACCAATACTTCCCTTGCTTTTACAGGAAACATTTCCAACCATTTTGCCGCTTTCGCTGAATCGCTAAAAATTCTGGTAGGAATTTTTGGTTTGTTTAATGTCAAAAAGAAGTTTGCTAAAATTCTACTAAATGAACTGGAGACTATAATAGCATTTGCAAAAGTAGTTTCACTTCCTTCAATGGCAAAATAATCTCTAACCTCTTTGCTGTGTGCAGGCATTTCGCGAATATCGGTAAGAGCAGGATATATTTTATCGCCGGAAAAATCTACGGCATCCTGTAGTATTTTCTTTGCGGCATCAAGATCTAACAATGTATTCGGCTTATATCGTACATATATATAATGTCCTCTGATTTCAATGTATACCCATTCATTTTCCATCTTTACCGAAATTGTTCCCATATTGTAATTAATTTTTATGTTTTACTGCCTGGCTATATTTGCATTTGTCTACTTGTCTGTCCTCCTCCACTCATCTTTTCTTTATCCATTCCAAACCAACTAGTAAAATAGTTCCACTTTCAATATTGACAATACCAAAATAACAACTATTTCACCTCTATCGTTTTTATTGTTTTCCTGATAAAACTACCACAATTTCTCCTTTTATCTCTTTTTTTTCAGCAATTATACGAATTACTTCTTCAATAGTTCCGTTAATGGTTTCTTCGTATATTTTAGAAATTTCCCTTGATACCGAGATTAACCTTTCTGCACCGAAATATTCTTTAAATTGTTCCAGTGATTTTAAAAGCCTCATAGGTGACTCATAAAAAATTATGGTACGTGGTTCTT
>DATHPH010000316.1:0-6878 GCA_035484095.1 Cytophagaceae bacterium
CCTAAGTCCGTTTCTGTCTAAAGTAGCACCTACAATTTTACCATCGGTAAAAGAGATGGAAGCGGGTCCGTCCCAAGGTTCAATAAGCGCCGCATGGTATTCATAAAACGCCCTTTTTGATTCACTCATGTCTTTGTTGCCGTCCCAGGCTTCAGGAACCAGCATCATCATAACATGAGCCAAAGAACGACCACTAAGAGTCAATAATTCGATGGCATTGTCTAAGTTGGCAGAATCTGAGGCAGTAGGATCGCAAAGGGGAAGCACCATTTCCATTTCTTCTTTCGAAAAATAGTCGGATTCCAGGCTTGCCTCCTGCGCCATCATCCAGTTCAGGTTGCCTCGAAGTGTATTAATTTCTCCGTTGTGCGCAATATAGCGAAATGGTTGTGCCAAACGGAACGCGGGGAATGTATTGGTAGAAAAACGGGAATGTACAACCGCTAGCGCCGATACATTTTGTTTTTGTTGTAAATCAGGAAAGTATTGACGTACCTGCCAGGTTGTAAACTGTCCTTTATAAATAATCGTTTTATAAGACAAGCTTACAATATGAAATAGATTATTGATGTCGGGAAATTGTAAGTGATAGGTTTCTCTGATTATCCGAGTACTGTAGTTTCTGAATACGAAAAGCTTCCTTTCAAATTCATCCAGATCCGTAACGTTATCCGCTCTTTTTATAAAAAGCTGTTCCATAACTGGTTCTACTGCCAAAGCACTTGGACCAACATCCCCTTGAACGGTCGGAACTTTGCGGTAGCCAAGGAGTTTCATCCCCAACTTTTCTATATTGCTGTTTAGAATATCACGGCATTCTTCTCTAAGCTTTTCATCTTTAGGGAAAAAAACGATACCTACCCCGTAATTACCAAAAGCAGGGAGTTTTATCGAAATTTTTAAACATTCGTCCACAAAAAATTCATGTGGTACCTGAATAAGGATTCCCGCACCATCTCCTGTAGTAGATTCACAACCACATGCGCCCCTGTGCTCCATGTGCTCGAGCATTGTAAGTGCTTTATCTATGATATCGTGTGATTTTCTGCCCTTTAGATTGGCCACAAAACCAATCCCACAAGCGTCTTTTTCAAATGCGGGATCGTATAACCCTTGATTCTCTTTTTCCATCATCGACGTTTAATTTTCACTTGATTTTAATAAATCCGGCTTATTTAAAGTAAGCCAGCAATTAAAAACGTAACACATAACACCAACAAAAGCACGAAACTTTTGTAAAAAAGGGTTTATAGACAAATTTAACTTAAATTATTTTTAAAATGAATTTTTTACTCAAAAGATTTGAAAATTTTACTTCTATAAAATTGGATAAATGCAATTTCAAATTATTTTAGCCATATAATGGCCAATATTTATTCTTAATAGTACAATATGAGGTAAGAAAAAGAGTAATGTTGAAGAAGATTTAAAACAGCTTCTCGGATAGGACAATTAGGGGTTTTTGAGCTATAGAATTTTTGGCAAAAGGAAAAAGTAAAAGAATCATGTACTTTACAGATTTGTAAAATGATGAGGATGATTTGGGATAGTGAAAGATACGGAGGTAGATTTATTCTCTTCAGAATATACAGAAATAGTACCATTAAGCTTTTGAATCATTTCTTTTACCATATATAATCCAAGTCCTGAACCTTCACTTTTTTCTGTACCTCGATAAAACATGTCAAATATTTTGTTTTGTTGATTGGATGGTATGCCAATGCCATTATCCGTGATATTTATAGTAGAAAACAATGGGGTAACTTCAATTTCGCATACAATGGTTGGATTTTTTTCCTCTTTTCTCATGTACTTGAAAGAATTTGAGAGTAAATTATTAAGAATTACTTTTAAGCGATAAGGATCAGAATAGAAAGCCACTTGTTGATTAATCCGGATCGTTTTGGTTGTGTTGGATGCGTTTTCAAAAAAAGTTAGTTCGTCGAAAATTTCCTGAATCATGTTTTTCAAATCTACTTTCTCAAAAACTAATTCTGTTTTTATATTTTTGGATAGGTTAATAATCTGGTGAATGTGACTATCAAGTTTTTCAAGGCACTTTTCTTGTAAACTATTGAGTTGTTTTATTTTTTCAATATCTGTTTCGGTTTTCATTAAATGACAGATTCCCATCATAGAAGCCAAGGGAGCTCTTAAGTCATGAGAAGCTCTATAAACATAGCTGTCCAATTCCTGATTGATTTTTCCTAACTTTTTGTTTTTGCTTGTTAATCGATTATTAAGCCGGCTTAATTTTTTGTTAATATGCTCATTGATTTTTAACACAACATAGAAAAATAGTATGCAAAACAGAATGGTTGAAATAAAGTTGAATTCATATTCATATTTGTTTGTTGACTGGTCGATTCCAAGAAGAGAATAGTGGGTGACTTCCAGAATAAAAATGCTCGTAAGATTAATTATAATAGAGAGAAATATATATTTATAATCCTTGATGCTGTAAAAAGTAAAAAGGGCAAACAGAATGATTAGCATGGAAAGGTTCATTCCTGAGTTTGGTCCTAAAGATGAAGCTTTAATAAACATAAAAATGTTTCCAAGAAACATCATTACTAATTTTGCCTGATTGTAATATCCCTTCTTTATCAAATACAAAACAGAAGGTATTGTAGTAATAAAGAAGATAAAATAATTTAAAAGACTCAGTAATGAGATATGCACAAATAAGCCGATAAAAATGTAGGTCATTCCCAAAAAAAGGGAGAGCAAGCACATGGCTACCAGCAATTCAATTCGGATAATTTCGTCGTGAGGAATATTCTTTTGCGACAGAAATCGAAGGTTTATATACCTTCTCAAAATTTTTGTTCTAATGAATCTCATCATGTGTAAAGCATCCCTCTTTCGTCCCCAACGGAAACGAACCACTTCGATCATTCAGACTTCGAGTGTGAATAGTTATTCTCAAGAGTTTTTTTGAAACAACAATCGTTAGCTATCAAATAAGGACTGTTTGTGCTAAAGGTACAAAAAAGCAGTAAAATACTACAAAAAATAGCAGAAGCATGGCCAATTCTGGCGATCTTCGTTTGTCTTTTTTTTCTTAATGCATCTAATATCAATACATTAAGAAAATGAAGAAGTAGTTACTTAGCCACCTCCATTATTAGGACAGTGCAGTCTTTGTCCGCTTTTATAGAAATCTCTTTTAAATTAGAAATACCAAGACCATCTCTTCTTTCCAAAAGAATTCCATTTGTCTCAACCGATCCTTCCAAAACGAACAAGTAAACACCTGTATTATTCATCGTTAATTTGTAAGAAAAGGTTTTTCCTTTTTCGAAATCTCCCAACATAAAAATTGCATCCTGATATATAAATAATGCCGTTGTATCAACAGGTGATACAATTGTTTGCAGAGCATTTTTTCTTTTTTGAGGGGAGAATTTTTTTTGAACATACCTCGGTGCCACGTTCATTATTTTTGGATGGATCCAGATTTGTAAAAAATTTACAGAATCAGTTTTAGAATGATTGAATTCTGAGTGCCGGACACCTGATCCTGCGCTCATAATTTGTACATCTCCTTCTTTTATAATACCACTGTGTCCTGCATTGTCATTGTGCTCGAGTCCTCCGTGTGTAACAATACTGATGATTTCCATATTTTTGTGAGGATGTTTGGGAAATCCGCCACCTGCTTTTACCCGGTCGTCGTTAAGTACATAGAGGGCCCCGAAATTTAAGCGTTGCGGATCATAGTAATCTCCGAAACTAAAGGTGTGTCGGCTTAATAACCAATCTTCCGTATTGCTTAATCCTCTTGAGTTTGCTTTGTGTATGACAAATACTGGTTTCGATTCCTGAGAAATAAAATTCAGAGAAAGAAATGCAATTAGGAAATAGATACTATTCTTTTTCATAATTCATTATTATTTGGTTAATACTCCCATTTTTCCGGCATGATAATCCTCAATGGCTTGGTTTATTTCTTCTACACTGTTCATTACAAAAGGTCCATGACTTACCATAGGTTCATTGATTGGCTCTCCGGAAAGGATTAATAGTTTAGATTTTTTAGTTATTTTAAGATCAAATGTTTCTCCTGTCTGATCAAAAATAATCATCTGTTCTTTTTCAATGGTTTGCTTATCGTTGACAATAAGTGAACCGTCCAAAAGGTATAGAAGTGTTCCCCAGGAAGAAGGGAGAGAGAACGAAGTTTCCGTGTGCTCTTCCGCTATTACTGTAAGTATAGTCATAGGAGTGAAGGAAATGGCAGGACCTTTTTTCCCTTTGTAATCACCTGTTACCACACTGATTTTTATAGTACCTTCTGCTTCTTCCAAGACAGGAATAAATTCTTTTTTTATATCTTGATAATTAGGGTCTGTCATTTTATTTATTTTGGGTAAGTTTACCCAGAGTTGAATAATCTCTATTCTACCACCTTCTTTGAAAAAGGTTTCCGGAGGTCCTTCACTATGTACAATACCACTTACGGCTGTCATCCATTGTACATCGCCTGAATCTAAAAGTCCATGATTTCCTTTGGAATCATGGTGCTCCATCAATCCATCGAAAATGAATGTAACCGGCTCAAAACCTCTGTGTGGGTGTGGATCAATTCTAAATTTTTTACTTCCAGCTTTTATCTCTTTTGGTCCACCGTGGTGCAATAAGAGAAAAGGTCCTACTTTATCAATACCTTTTGTTGGTAAAGGCTGTTTTATATTTATTTTCCCCATATAGAAAGACTCTGACTGAATTATTCGTTCTACATTTCTCCTTTTCATATCTTTCGATTTTAAAACTGGACGCCAAGCCATAATTACCATTACTGTTATCGCGAAGATAATTACAGGAACCTTGGTTTGTTTTGACAATTTTATTGACATAAACCACATTTATTTTTCAAAGAGATACGAACCACTCAATTCATAGGAATTTCAATCAATAAAATTTCTGATTCAGCAGTAGCTTCTATATTTAGGCTTTCTTGGTCGGAAATACCAAGTGCATCTCTTTTCTGCAATAATTCGTTGTTTACTTTCGCTTCTCCATTGATAACAAATGCATATACTCCATTTCCACTTTTGCGGATTTTGTAATCGAGTGTAGTTCCTTTGTTTAAATTGCCAAGACTAAAATAGGCATCCTGGTTGATCCAAACAGCTTCCGGATCTTCAGGAGATACGACTGTTTGGAATTTATTTTTTCGTTCTTTCGGATCAAATGTTTTTTGCTCGTAGCGAGGTTCAATATTTTTTTGTTTGGGGAATACCCATATTTGTAGAAAATTTACTTCTTCTGTGTCCGAGGCATTATATTCCGAATGGCTGATACCTTTGCCTCCGCTCATGATCTGAACATCGTTTGTATAAATAATCTTATCTCTACCGGTGCTATCCTGGTGATGAAGCGCACCGGACAAAGGAATAGAAACAATTTCCATATTGTCGTGCGGATGTTTTCCAAAACCTCTTCCACCTGCTACCACATCATCGTTGAGCACTCTCAATAATCCAAAGTGTACCCTGTCAGGATCGTAATAACCTGCAAAGCTAAACGTGTGAAAACTCTTTAACCATCCATGGTCGGCAAAGCCTCTGCTGTTGGCTCTATGTATGACTTTTTTCATAATCGTAGTTGTTTTTTTCGGTAATGGTTTTACTTGTAACAATGCGTAACAATATTTTCTTTTTTAGAAACCCGTTGTTCGTATAAGTTCATGAACGGTATAACGTTCTCTCGGAGCGATTTCTCTTTTTTTAAGTTCCTCCGATAATTTGTCAGGACTGTCGGGGTAGCCGATTGCAATTACTACAGCGATGTCCATGTCTTGAGGGAGGTTTAATAAATTTTTTAGTTTTTCATAGTCAAATCCACCCATTTGATGGGCATTCAATCCTAAGGCAGACGCTTGAACACATAATAAACTGTTTGCGGCTCCGGTGTCGTATAAAGCGTGACGATTGGGAACCCCATTGTAGGTAAAGTTTTTTCTTACAAGACTTATGACGAGTACAGGAGCATCTTTTACCCAGGTTTTATTAAAATCTGCCAGTGTTTCAAAGACTGCCTGGTATAATTCTAAATTGTCTTTGGTGACTACCAGATAGCGCCATGGTTGATCGTTCATACTGGAAGGGGCCCAACGGGCAGCTTCTATAATAGAATTTATTTTTTCTTGTTCCACAGGTTTTTCAGAATAAGCTCTATTACTTTTGCGGGTTTTAATTTCATTTAAAACAGTGTGTTCTGCAACAGTTGTTTTTTCCATTTTCTTATACTTTTCGTTTGTCTTGTTACAAATATACAAATAAAAGTTATAACATATATGTTATAACACATAATTTTTATTTATTTTTCACAAAGATATTTAATTATTGATAATCAGAATATTAATTTCTCTATAATCTTCTGGTGTCAAAGTAATTTTGTGACTCATCGTAAGTTACCTTAACTTTACAAGGATAATAAATATGCTATTTCACAATGGAAACAATGACAAAAAAAATTACAAGAGACACGGCCATTTTTGACTTGATTAAAAGAGAAGGAGATCGTCAGGAGCATGGAATTGAATTAATTGCTTCAGAGAATTTTACTTCCAAACAAGTAATGGAAGCAGCCGGAAGCGTGTTTACAAATAAATATGCAGAAGGTCTTCCTGGCAAACGTTATTATGGAGGTTGTGAAATTGTAGATATTGGCGAACAATTGGCGATTGATCGTTTAAAAAAATTATTTGGTGCGGAATGGGTGAATGTTCAACCACATTCTGGAGCACAAGCCAATGCAGCTGTTTTTTTAGGATGTCTTCAGCCGGGCGATCCTATCTTAGGGTTTGATCTTTCTCACGGTGGTCACCTTTCGCATGGCTCACCTGTCAATATTTCGGGTAAATATTTTAA
>DATHPH010000317.1:0-3574 GCA_035484095.1 Cytophagaceae bacterium
TTTTTTAACTGTTCATAATACTTTCTATTTCGTCGGCTTCTATCGGAATATTTTTCATAAGGTCAATATTGCCATTTTTGGTAATGAGGATATCGTTTTCAAGTCTTATCCCGAGCTTCTCCTCTCTTAGGTACAAACCTGGTTCACAGGTAAAAATCATTCCCTGTTGAAATTGGTCATAACGATTGCCAACATCATGTACATCCAGTCCTAAAAAATGCGATATTCCATGCATAAAATATTTTTTATAAAGAGGTTTTTCTTTGTCTTGTTTTTTGACTTCAGATAAACTTAAAACCTTTAAATCAATAAGTTCTTTTGTGACTAATTCGGTCACTGCTTTGTTATAGTCCTTAGTGTTGTTGCCTGTTTTGAGCATTTTGATTGCATTTCGCTGAATACGGAGGACAGCGTTGTATACCTCTTTTTGCCTTTTTGTAAACCGACCATTTACCGGGACTGATCGAGTCAGGTCCGCATTGTAATTGGCATATTCAGCGCCAAAATCCATCAGAACCAGTTCGCCTTTCTTGCAGACCTGATTATTTTCGATGTAATGAAGGATACAGGCACTTTCACCAGAGGCGATGATAGAGCTGTAGGCAGGGCCACGTGATCTGTTTCGTATAAATTCATGTAGTATTTCAGCTTCTATTTCATACTCCATGACACCTGGTTTAATAAATTTTAATATTCTACGAAATGCCTTTTCTGTAATAGAACAAGCTTCTTGTATTTGCCCAACCTCAATTTCTGATTTTATCTGACGAAGTGCTTGCATGTGTGGTGCAGAGCGTTCATAAAGATGGAGAGGATATTTTTCTTTACACCATTTTACAAATCGTTTGTCTCTTGTTTCCACTTCTTTTGCTGCTCGTGCATGTTCGTTACTATTAATATAAATTCGTTCGCTTTCACCGGTAAGTCCATCGAAAATGGAATCAAATTGATACGTCCAATAAATAGTTTTAATACCCGATATCTCGCTTGCATTTTTTTTCGTAAGCTTATGCCCTTCCCAAATAGCAATATGTTCACTGGTTTCTTTAATAAAAAGAATTTCTCTATGAATAGGATTTTTACATTCTGGGAATAATACTAAAATGGTTTCTTCCTGATCAATTCCTGTTAAATAAAATAAGTCATTATTCTGTCGAAAAGCCATGACGCCATCTGCATTGGTAGGCATTATGTCATTGGAGTTAAATACAGACAGGGCACCTGATTTTAAACGAAGCGCGTAGTTTTTCCGATTTTGAATAAAAAGTTTCGCATTAATAGGCTGATAGCGCATTTACGTAATATTTATTTGTGTTTTGTATGCCAAGAAAACAATATACCGTAATATTGTTAAATATTATTTAATTTAAAGTTTCGATAAATAATTATTTAACACAATATATGAATAAAATTATTTCAATTTTATTACTGATTCTTCTGTTTCATTCAGGTTTCGCAAAGGAAAAGTATTGGATTTCTTTTAAAGACAAAGAGGTGGATACGTATCACTATAGTCAATATCTAAGTGCTGAAGCTATTGCAAATAGAACAAATTTCGGATTGCCTTTGTATCAATACAGCGATGTGCCCGTCACACCAAGTAGTTTGCATAAGATTCGTCTCAAAGGTATTCAAACGTTGTATGTTTCGCGTTGGCTAAATGCAGTCTCATGTTATATGACAAAGGAACAGGCTGAAGAAATTGCGAAATTGGATTTTGTCTCGGACGTATTTCCTATAAAAGGCCGTTTGGAAATAACTTCTTGTGGTGTGTTGGTGAATCCTGCGTATGTGCACATTGCCATGAAGCAGATGCAAATAAATTCGTTTATTGAAGATTCTCTTTCAGGAAAAGGAATTGCGATAGGAGTAATTGATGCTGGATTTTACGATGCCCAAATTGATAAAAAATTGAAGCATCTTTTTGATGAAAATAAAATTATTGCCCAAAAAGATTTCCTCGCTCCTGAAAGAGAAGATTTAATTACTGTAAAAGCTACAGATGCAGATTATCATGGAAGAATAGTGCTGGAAATGATTGCCGGATACAACGCTGCTACCCGAGAGATTACAGGCATGGCTACCAATAGTACGTTTTATTTGGCCAGAACAGAACATGGCGATCGGGAGTTTAGAGGGGAGGAAGATACTTGGATTGCAGCGATGGAATGGATGGATAGCAGAGGAGTGCGTTTGATAAGTACCTCGCTTGGCTACTCTACTAAAATGGATGATCCGAATGATAATTACACGAGGGAAGAAATGAATGGAATGACGGCAAGAATTACCAAAGCAGCTCAAATTGCTACGGATGAAAAGGGGATATTTTTAGTAGTATCTGCCGGAAATGAAGGAAGTAATCCTGGATGGCAAATAATTTCTGCACCGGCAGATGCCAAAGGAGTTTTATCGATCGGTGCTACTAAAAGTAATAATTGCGAGAGAATAGAATACAGCAGTATTGGCCCGGAATTTTTACCTTATTTAAAACCTAATGTTTCCTGTTATTCTCCCAACGGTACTTCTTTTTCAGCTCCTGCTGTAGCTGGATTCGTATCATGTTTAATGCAAAGAGCTCCCACTCTGGATAATAAAAAAATAAAAGAAATACTTGAAAAGAGTGCTCATCTTTATCCGTATGGGAATAATTTTATTGGCTACGGAATACCAAGAGCATCCAGAGCACTTAAATTAATAGAGAACCCTTTGATTGATTTTGGCAAATCTTCTGAAAAGGAAATTAGAGGGAAAAAAGCGAAAATTCACCTTGAGGTAAAAGGACCTCAGGAAATTGTAATTTTCAATAAGAAAAATTCTACTATCGTAATAGACCAAAAGACTATAAAAGTAAATGGAGGAGACCAATATTCTTCTTTTTCAATTTTCATTAGAAAAATTTTTGGGAAAAATGATTTGTATAAATATGCAACAATCAATTTAAAAAGGTCACCATCTGTAGCCAGAACAACAATTTCTTACCAAGATTCAGTAATGGAAATTATTTGGAAATAGTCGTTTAAAAGAAACGGATCTTTTAAAAATGGAAAATAGGTTGAATCTATTTTTTTCATTTTTTAATATATGTAACTTGTATACAGGTAATTATAATAAAATATTTTGTCTTTATTAAACCTTTTGATAGATTCGTATTCTAACGTAAATAAAATAATTGTCCCGAAATTAAAATGACCTTTAAAACCAGTCTTGTTTTACTGAATTTGCTATTTGCTTTTCTTTTGCCGGGATCAATTGTAGCAGAAGATGCTTCGGATTCAAGTTCATTAAAAAAACTTAAACGTTATATCAGACCTACTTTTTATGTGAACCGATATTCAACACCTGGTATAAAAATAAATGACAAACTCTTAAAATCATATAGTTTCAAACAAATAAATTCAGGTTTTTATATCCCATTGTTTACGAGTACATGGTTCAATCGTGATTCGGTAAGAACAAATACATTTCATTTGCTGTTAACGGGAAATTTCCAATCTTCAACACCTTCCTTTGAAGGATTAAATTATCAAAGTACTTTTTATAAAGCAGCCTTAGGTCTGAGAACTATATACACCAG
>DATHPH010000318.1:0-3471 GCA_035484095.1 Cytophagaceae bacterium
AGAGGCGGAACCTTTTTTTAAGCAAGCATTGGAGATACGAAAAGCAAAACAAGGAGAGAAAAATCCTGATTATATTTACACCCTAAACAGAATGGCTGATCTTTACAAAATACAAGGAAGGTATTTTGAATTGGAAACCCTCTATAAGCAAATTGCTGCCCTTACAAAGGAAACCTATGGACAAAAATCACTCGAATATTGTCGTGCTCTGAATAATTTAACAGATTTATTCAGAACCTTGTCTCGCTATAAAGAAGCCGAACCAATTTGCCAACAGGTTTTGCAGATTATTGAAGATACAATCGGTCAAAATAATCTTGATTATACTACCGCACTCATAGAAATAGCAACCTTGTATAAGGATATGAATTTATTTAATCAATCTGAAATTTATTTTCAATCGGCAATATCAATATATGAAGTTATTGTGGGGATGTACCATGAGAGTTATGTAAAAGCTTTGGTACATCTTGCAAGTTTATATAGGACGGAAGGAAGAACAGCAGAAGCAGAGCCTCTCTACATAAGGTCCTTAGAAATCTATCAAAAGACCACTGGAACAAATACTATGGCGTATGCGGATTTGTTAAATGATTATGCCTTGTATTTTGATGAAATGGGGCATTATGAACAAGCAGAATTACATTATAAAAAGTCGTTGGAGATTACGGATAAAGTAAAAGGAGATAACGATCCGAATTATGCCAGTACACTGGACAACTTAGCCAACCATTATTTGCTTACCGGACACGTAGAGCAGGCAGAGCCAATCTTTATGGAAGCGATGCGTATCCGGAAAGAGAAATTAGGGAAGAATCACCCTTTATATGCAGCTTCGCTTAATAACATTGCCAATTTATATGAAAGCACCGGAAGAATCGAAGAAGCTAAAGCACTCTATATAGAAGCAATTGGTATTATTAAAGGAATATATGGAACAAAGAATTTTAACTATGCAAATGCAATTGACAATCTTGCCGATATCTACCAAAAAGAAGGTAATTATGCAGAGGCAGAAAAGTATGTACGTGAATCCATGGAGATTATTAAATTACTTTTTGGAGAGCAGCATATTTATTATACAACGGCGCTTAATAACTTAGCCCTTCTTCAGATACAACAGAAAAAGTCGGACGAAGCCGAAGTGCTTTATAAACTCAATATCGATAAAACAAAAGCAACAGTAGGGGAGGAACATCCAGCGTACGCTTCGGCTTTATCCAACCTTGCAGATTTATACGAATCAACGGAGCGGTATAAAGAGTCGGAAACTTTGTACGAAAAGGCTTTGAAGATTCGGAAAGATAAACTTGGCGTAAATCATCGTCAGTATACGACAAACTTATCTCATCTAGCAGGTCTGTATACAGCCACCAATGATTTTGATAAAGCAGATAATTTATGGAAAAGTGCTCTTAATAATTATCTAAAAGAGATAAGATTATTTTTTCCATCCATGAGTGAAAAGGAAAAGCAATTGTTTTACAGTACTATTTACAAGGAATTTGAGCAATTTAATACTTACGCTCTTTTGCGTGCTACTTCAGAACCGGAAGTTTTAGGAACAATGTATAATAATCAATTGGCAACAAAAGCGCTCATCTTAAATGCCTCGAATAAGGTGAGACAAAAAATTCTGAGTAGTCGCGACACCTCTGTAATTAACTTATACAAAAAATGGCTTCAACAGAAAGAAGTGCTTTCAAAACTATATTCCTTATCCAAAGAGGAAGTTTCCAAAGAAAAAATAAACATAGATAGCTTAGAAGCACTTGCCAATCAATTTGAAAAGAGATTGTCGTTAAAATCTGAACTTTTTAAAAATGCGAATGATACGATTACGTATACGTGGAAACATGTTCAAAAGAAATTAAAAGAGGGAGAAGCCGCTGTAGAAATGATTCGATTCAGGAAATACGATTTTAGAAAATCAGGACAACTTACCGATAGTATTTTTTATGCAGCTCTAATTGTTACAAAAGAAACCAAGAAGAATCCTGAAATAATAATATTGAACAATGGCAATGATTTGGAAAAAAAATATCTTAATTATTATAAAAATGTAGTGAAATTTAAGATAGAAGATGAATATTCCTATCTGGAATATTGGAAAAAAGTCCACGACAAATTACCGATGATTAAAAAAATATACTTCTCACCAGATGGAGTGTATAATCAGATTAATATAAATACAATTAAGAACCCAGAAACAAATAAATTTGCGCTAGAGGAAAGTGATATTCAACTTGTGACCAATACTAAGGATCTTGTGACGCAGTATGCTACGAGAAATTCCAAAAAACAAATTGTATTATTTGGAAACCCAGATTACACTTCTGATGGAGCAGGTTTAGGAAATTCTACGTTAGTTGCTTCTACGGATACAAAAATAGTAAAAACCTATGCTGGAATACTTAGTCCACTACCGGGTACGGAGAAAGAAGTAGAAAAGATTGGTAGTATGATGCGTGAAAATAAATGGAACGTAAAAATTAATCTTCATACGGATGCAAATGAAAGAAATTTAAAAGCAACCAACAATCCCAAAGTTCTGCATATTGCGACGCATGGTTTTTTTGACAAAGATTTAGAGCAAGCAAAGTCAAAAGGGATCAAAACGGAAAGTATTACCCGAAACAGACTTTTGAGGTCCGGGCTTATGTTGGCGGGGGCTGCAGTTACTATTTACAATAAGAAAAATGCAATCTTCCAGGGAGATAAGATAGAGAAGACAACGGAAGATGGAATTTTAACTGCATTTGAGGCGATGAATTTAAATTTGGACAGTACTGATCTTGTAATTCTATCTGCTTGTGAAACTGGTTTAGGAGACGTTGAAAATGGTGAAGGAGTGTATGGTTTGCAACGTGCTTTCATTATTGCGGGAGCGGAATCCATTATACTTTCTTTGTGGAAAGTAGACGATGCAACTACGCAAAAGCTAATGACCTTGTTCTACAATGAATGGTTGAAGACTGGAAACAAACGTCAGGCATTTCGAAGTGCGCAAACAATTGTAAAACAAGAATATCCTGATCCCTATTATTGGGGAGCATTTGTAATGGTAGGCGAATAGAAACTTGTTGAAAGGATTATTTCAGTGCGTTTACTGTCCTTTTTTAGCTCTTTTTTGGTCGAATCGGGATCCATATTTCCTCTTCGGAACTCGGGTCTTCATTTTTATATTTTTCTCCCAATACTTCGAAATGAGGTCTATTGTCTATTCTGTAATCAGAACCAGGAAGCCAAATGCTGAATATTGCTTGAAAAGTTTTGATCCCTTCACTGGCTGCTCCTTTGTGCATGAAAACTGCGTAAAGTCCAGTTTGTAAAATAATTGTTTCCATTTCATGAGGAACAATACGGAAATCGGTTACTTCAATTGCGGCCCATTTTTCAAATGAGTTTTCGGGGTTGAAATTGTCAAAATACAAAGGCTCGTATAGCTGCATGGAATAAAGGTTCGTGCCA
>DATHPH010000319.1:0-1876 GCA_035484095.1 Cytophagaceae bacterium
CATCATTTTAAAGACTTTATTAAACAACGCCTCAATACTTTTTTCAAAACAAAAAATAAAGAGTACGACAAATTCTTAGTAAAGCTGAAAAGCGATAATTACTACCCATATCAAGATCAAGTTAATGCAACCTCCAAATCCAAGGTGGTACTTTTCGATAATCTCGCTTATTTGGTAGAAGAAAAATATAATTTAATCACCAGTAATAATCGATTAAGAGAGATCATTTACCCGTTGATTGACCGAACAATTGCCAATAGAGATTTGGATAATATATTATTAAATATTCTGCGACTCGAAAATAAATACATTAAGAAATTTAATAAATTGTTGGATCATGCAGAAATTGAAGACATAATAGAGTTTTCAGAGAAAGTATCGCGCAAAAATGAAGATTTGGAATTCCTTGAAAAAATAACACTAACACCTATATCAAAATATGTTGCGGAAAGAAGAGAATTGCACAAGGTGGTTGAAAAGCTACTTTGGATTTTTGGTGAGAAATATTTGGAAAATACCAAATTGCTCTCTGATAAAGGTTTAGAAAATAATCTGAGGGAGTTAAGGGAAAAAACATTAAAATATAAAGCTGATAAAGCAGAAGACAATATTAATAAGGAAATTTCACGACAACTAAGATCAATAACGGACTTATTTCTTTATAGTGAAAAACCCATCAATGAAGTACAACGAGAGGTCTTAATCGTTGAACTGAAAGCCCCAAAAGTAAAAATCAGTCCAAAAGAACTAGATCAAGTAATACGTTACTCGGAAGAAATTCAATCAAGTAGATTTTTTACGGAAGATATTGAATTTAATATTATACTAATTGGAACTGAAATAAACGAAAAAGCTAATTATAGATTGGAGAGCGTGACTAAGCCTAGGGAAAATCCCTACTTTTTTTTCCAGAACCCCAAAAAAAATATTTCAATTTCTGTTATGCGTTGGGGCCAGCTAATTGAGGCAAATAAGCGACGATTAAACTTCCTTGGAAATAAATTAAAGGTTAAGGATATAGGAGTCGAGAAAAAAATTAGAGACGATTTTGAAGAAATTGGTTTTGAGAGAGTCAAATCAGTATTGAGGAAAGTACGAATTGAAAAATAATTCCGCCCTGTTGTCTGCATCTGTGGCTTAGGCCTTGCAACACTGTTTCGGTCTTAACTATTTGCCTTCATTTCCCTCTCTGGTCGAAGTTTAGCACCACGTAACTTCGTCCCAAATGAGTTAAGCCTTCAGCTTTTCAAATGGGCAGGTAACCTATTTTTAATTCGCCTTTGCAAGCAGGGTACTTGCTACATTTTGGATATAAGTTATCACGTATCGCGGACGCGCGACAGCGAGGCTAAAGAGCATTTTTGCGCCGATTAGGCTCTTTGCTGTCCGGCCTATCTGCTGTTAAAATATACAAGGGTCAATAATGCGGTGGTGGATGGCTACACTAAAAATGTAATAATCCTGCAGCGGAAAAAAGCCCCACCAGCCAAATTTGACTCCCATCACTTTAATGTTCCAGGGCCTGTTGTAAAAATAATAGCGCCACCTTACTGCCTTTCCTTTAGGATTATACGTAATGAAGCGTCCTAACCTGGTATGTTTATGGCCTATACAGTCAGGACTGAATTGCCCTATTTTTCTGATAGCCCCGTTTCGGTATCGGGTAATAATTTCATATCTCAATCCGTCAATAAGCGTATCTGCTTCGTAGTTACCGGCGGGGCTGCCATTGAATGATAATAAATTAAATACCAAAACGGTAAACAGGTGCATGACATTTCATAAACATAGAAACGCCGAAAATATTGCAACATCCTTCATTTCCCTCAAGCATGCACCAATAAACATATCTATTTCATTATCAATACTTTAAACT
>DATHPH010000320.1:0-3345 GCA_035484095.1 Cytophagaceae bacterium
GCCAGGATAAGGCATACCCCTGCAATACCTGTTGCCAGCCAATCGCCTTTACGAGGAAGTTTATTTCCAAAAAAATAAAGTATTCCAAACGTACCAAGAGGTAATGAAAGAACTAGAAGGGAGAATATGGTAAGTATATCAATCAAAACGTAAATTAATCTTTCAGTTTACTAATCTCATCCAGATTAGTACTTTTAAAATGTCTGTATACTTGTACAATTATGGCAAGTGCTATTGCGGCTTCTGCAGCGGCTACTACCATTACGAAAAGTACAAACAATTGACCATGTAGCATGCTATCTTGTGTGCTAAATGCAACCAGATTAATGTTGGCAGCATTTAACATTAACTCTATTCCGGCAAGTACTAAAATGATATTTCGTTTTGTGAGGATTATGACAATTCCTACACAAAATAGAATAGCGCTGATTATTAAATAATGTACTAACGGTATCAACTATTTGTTTTGTTTATTTTTTTGATTTTAGAAATCCATGTAAATATGAAACCTGTTGAATGGTTACTACATAAATTTTAAAGTGTTTTCATAATTCTATTTTCAAGTTTACAAAACACTCAAAATTAATCATTTTTTGTTTAAAAAATTGAAATTAGGGCTTTATGTTTTGTTATTTGTACCGACCAATAGTATCTTGTACCAGTTAAGTATAAAAAGTTGAAAGTAGCAGGATTTAGTTTTATAAGAAATGCCGTTAAATATGATTATCCAATCGTTGAAGCGATTAGTTCTATCTTACCGGTTTGTGATGTTTTTATTATAGCGATTGGAAATTCGGAAGATGGAACGGAGGAACTTATCAAAAATATAAATTCGGATAAAATAAAAATTATTTCTACCGTCTGGAACGATCAACTTCGGGAAGGTGGAAAAGTATTGGCAGATGAGACCAACAAGGCGTTTGATGCCATAGAGAAAGAATACGATTGGTGTTTTTATATTCAAGGGGATGAGGTAATGCATGAAAAATACTTGCCGATTGTTGCATCGGAAATGCAAAAATATGTAAATGATAATGAAGTAGAAGGTCTTTTAGTTAATTACAAACATTTTTACGGATCGTATGATTATGTTGGGGTTTCAAGGAAATGGTACAGAAAAGAAATTCGAATTATTAAAAATGACAAAAATATACGATCGTATAAAGATGCTCAAGGATTTAGATTAAATGGCAGAAAACTTCGAGTGAAAGAAATTAATGCTGAAATATTTCATTACGGATGGGTAAGAAATCCTAAAGCACAGCAATTGAAGCAGGAAACCTTTCATAAACTGTGGCACGACGATGATTGGGTTAAAAAAAATGTAATAGAAGCGGACGAATTTGATTATAAAACGGTAGAAACCTTATCCTTGTTTAAGGATACACATCCTTTGTACATGGAAGAAAGATTAAAAAATGCGAAGTGGAATTTTAATTATGATCCTACAAAATCAAAAAAGACATTGAAAGAGAAAATATCTTTTTTGATTGAAAACATAACAGGGTACAGAATAGGTGAATATAAAAATTATAAAAAAATATAGTTTACAATTCTTTTTTTCTACCTGCAATAAAAGCAGCCCCAATCAAAGCTACCAACAACAACACTCCTCCTACTTCAAAAGGCAGCACATATTGACTTATCAGATTAATTCCTAAAGTATGAATGGTACTTTCACCATGTATGATCGTTTTCCCTTTAGTATCTGCATGAATGAACAAAGATTGATTTTTTATCAGTAAATAAATTAGAATTCCTGATAAAGACATTCCTGCGATAAGACCAAAGATAAAATATCTATTTTGGGAAATAAGATAGCGGGTATTGGATTCTCTATTGGTTAACATTACCCCAAAAAGCATCAAAATTAAGATGCCGCCTACATATATAACCAATTGTGTAATGGCAAGAAAGTCAGCTCCTGCCACTATGTATATCGCCGAAACCCCAATAAATACAGACAGTAAGGACAATACCGCATGTACTACATTTTTTGTAAAGAGCAAAAACAAAGCAGAGACCAGTGTCAGGCTAGAAAAAAAATAGAATATTAAGTGTACAATTGTCATGAATCCTGATCGTCTTTTTTGGTAGGTGGTTTTATAATCGGCTTGAAAACGGGTTTAGGTTTTGGAATGGAAGTATTTTCGTCAGAAGAATTTTCTTTTAGTTCGTTTTTTTGTTCGGTGTTTTTTGACGCAATTTTAATGACTGGTTTAAATGCCGGTTTTTTCTCTCCTGCTTTTTCTTCCGTTGTAGATTCTGAATTGACAATTTCTGTCATTTTTTTAGTGGCTTCCGTTTTCAGGCGTTGCTTTTCTATTTCGAACTCCATGAAAATTTTCTTTTTTTCTTCTGCTTGTTCAGGAGAAAGATCGGTAAAATGGTAGTTCATATTTTGCACCTTGTACTCGCTATAATCAAACGTTTTGGTCATTGTCAAACATTCGGTAGGGCACACGGTAGTGCATAATCCACAATAACAGCATTTGGCCATATCAATGTCAAATGTGGCAGCATAGATTCTTTTTGTAGTGCCGTCGGAGGTTTTTCCTATTTCTTCGGGTGATTTTATAGGTACAATATCAATACAATTTACCGGACAAATTTTAGCACATAAATCACAGACAATGCAATCGTCAATTTCGTTGTGCAATCGATAACGGCCATTGTCGGGAACAGGAATCGTTTCGTATGGATATTCCGTGGTTACGATACCAGTATCTTGTAGAAAATAATCTTTATTTTCTATTCCGATTGGTTTTCTTTTTTGGTAGGCAGCTCTAAAATGTTGAAAGGTTAAACCAAGTCCTTCCATCAAAGAGTAAAATCCATTTTTTAAAGAATTATAATAGGTGTAGTTTTTTTTCATAAAAGACATTCCTTATATCATCCATAACCTCCAAATGCTGGAAGCCACTATCAGTAGCAACGAAGCCGGAATTAAAATTTTCCAACAAAGGAACATCAGTTGGTCTACTCTCAGCCGTGGATAGGTCCACCGGGCAAGTATTTGAAGAAATAGCAAAACCAATGTTTTTGTAAATAACCAGAAGAAACCAATTATATTTCCGGTTAAGGTGCCAGGTGCACCACTTGTCCAACTGGCCAATTGCAAACTTCCCACATTAGGAAATGGGGTATTCCAACTGCCAAGGAAAAGAATAGAGGCAAGAAAACAAAGGAGTAACATCATGGCGTATTCCCCTAGAAATAAAATGGCAAATCTGAAACCTGAATATTCGGTGTGGAATCCTGATACTAATTCTGATTCGGCTTCTGGAATATCAAAAGGTGCTCTGTTTGCTTCCGCTAAAGAAGCAATGAAGAATATTATAAAGC
>DATHPH010000321.1:0-3826 GCA_035484095.1 Cytophagaceae bacterium
AATATGGTACCCTTACAGTATGAACTTTTCTTCTTCGTTTTAGGTGGTCAATTTACACCGGCACGGGGTGGTCAGTTTGGACCGGCACAGGGTGGTCACATTAAACCGGAGGAAGGTGGTCAATATCACCGGCACGTCCAACTAGAAATGCTTTTGAAAATGCTTGGAAAGAGTAACTCTTTATAAATGTAGCGCCAAAAAATTCTTAGCTAGCAATTTGCATATTTTTTATCTACATTACTGATTATAAATGTTGAGATTACGGGGCCTTCGGAGTCAGAGATTGAAGGGTTGAAGATGAAGAAGGTTTAATAAAATTCAATTGAATAATATGCAACTTGATTATTTACAGTTGAAAATATCAATTTTATTTTCAGCCTATTAGAAGTAAATTATACTGAAATCAGGCATTTAGCGGAAACCCTATGGCGATACAACAAACTTGAAACTGACCACAATAAATGACCAGAACTGAATACTTAGAAACAATAGAAGGGCAATCACAAGAGAGAATAAAGCGTTGGATTAAGACGAACTATTTGGTTATTCAGCAAGAACCTAAAAGTAAAACAAGCATTAGCCAAGCAGAAAAAATTTTCTTTAGACAAGAAGTAAAACGACAACTAAAGGAAAGAAATCGCAAAGTACATACAGGTGACATAATTTTGGAGATTGATTTTTATACAACCAAGAACAATCCTCCAGCACTTCATACTCTAAGCAAAAATTACCTAGACCTACTTCATAAAGATATTGACGAAGACAAATTAGGAGGACTACTTTTCAAAGACGATGGACAAATCAAAATTCTTATTGCAAATTATCACTTAAACATTTTTGGTAAGCAAGAGCCAGAAATAAGAATTACCTCATACTCTCTCTCAAGTTTCATTAAAGATATTGAACTAACGGACAGAATTTATACTAACAAGTTTGACGATGCCGATTCTTTCATGCACAGACGATTCATACAAGAAACACAACGGGAAGAAAGCATGTTTGATACATCGGATTATTGGGAAGACCTTAGGAGTTTAGAAAAGAATAAAGAAAAACATCTTAAACAATTTGGTGAGCAGTTTTATGACTTGCAAAAGCATTTTCTTGTCAGACAAATTCAAGAAAAGTATTTAAAACAAAACGAAATTGGAATTAGGGATTTGACTTCAATTTTTCAGCGTAGATTTTCATATAATAAGAGATACTCCGCTGACAAACATTTTCAAAATATTTGGAACATTACAAGCGGATACATTTTTCTAAGTTCAGATTTTGTTGGTTTAGGTAATGCACCAACGCAGGAAGGAGAAACAAGGATATTTAAGGACAAACTTCAAGAACAACTAAAAGCGTTTAAAGAAAAGCATAAAGTTCTTTTCCCATTACTTCAACCTATAAATGTTACAATCACTTTTGTTCCTCCAAAACATAACGTTATTGACCTAGATAATTTAGCAAGATATATTGTGCCGTTTGTAAATGAAATTTTCCGACCACCAGCAACACATCGACTTGCTTATGACAATAAATTTTTGAATCAGTTATTGAAAACTGAAATGCAAATCACACAGAGGTTTCCACCACATTCAATAACGGGTTATCAACTCATTCACATTCCAAGGAAGGAAGAAGACCCTGAAGCAGGGAGAATTGATTTTATAATAACGGACGGCTTTGGACTAAAATCAAATGTATGGCACTTAGTAGATGACGTAATTGACAAGTGGGAGAAAAGATTTTGACTATAAATAAATGAACTTACAAACTATCAATACGCATAACAGGGCATCCGCTAAAATCAGCTATACTCAAGCAGTGGTAGTGATAAACGACAACATATAAATAATGACCCATATTGAATTTGTAGACGCAGGACTTCACAACCGACATATACGTTTTATTATCGGTGGTAAAATCTTATCGGGTGTTGTCGTTGACGATGTTTTCCATAAAACAGGAAAAACAAAACGTACTCATTATACTTTTATTCCGACCAAAAATATGGTTGAGTGGAAAGAAGCTGAAAAGGTTAACAACCAAGAAAAAATGCATTCACTTTCATCCGTTGTGGACATAGAAGAAATAACTTGGGGTGAGCCTATTTTCGACACAAGAAACCAACTTTTTAGAGAAGTTGAGCTTGTTCAATTTATTTCTGAGCTAATTAGAAAAAATGAAAATTTCAAAAATGCTATTGTGGAACCCGTTTTAGAGAATAGTCGATACAGGGCGGACTTAATAGTAGAACGAAAGAAAAAAAATATTTGGGAAAAATTATTAATAGAGGTAAAAGTTATACCAACCTTTACAGAAATACGTTTACGTGAGGTAATCGAGCAATTAAAAGTTTACGGAAAATACGCGAAGGGCTATCGTCTGGTTTTTGCATTCCCTGGCATTCTTTCAGACAAAGACAATGCAGATATTCAAAGTAATGGAATTGAAATTTGGGATATTAATTATATCGCTCAAACATTTGCCAAAGAAATTACGACTACTCCCCATCCACTTTTTCAGGCGCTCTTCACAAAGACAAAATATGTTGCAGCTCATGACAAATTAATAATTGAGCTAAAATCAATTCGGGCGGGCAACAAGGATGCGGACTGGTCTAAATATCAAAAACATATTGAAAAGGTTTTAGACTATTTGTTTGGGTCAGTACTTTCTTCGCCAATTACGGAACACTCAGACCATTTCAAAATTAATAGACGTGATTTTATTTTAAGAAACTATGCTGAAACTGGTTTCTGGGCTCATTTGCGGAATAGATACTTAGCAGACTTCATAGTCCTAGACGCAAAAAACTATACTAAAAAGGTAACTAAAAAGGAAGTTCTTCAAATCGCAAATTATTTAAAAGTTCATGGAGCAGGACTATTCGGAATAATAATTTCACGAAATGGTGGGAACACTGGATGTTACTATACATGTCGTGAAGTTTGGGCAATGGACAAAAAATTAATTATTGTGCTGACAGATGAGGATATAATAAAAATGATAATTGCAAAAGCAGCCAACAATGACCCTGAAGAAATTATCAGGCAAAAAATAGAAGAATTCAGGTTATCAATGTGACACGAACCACTACCACTTGTGCAAGCGAGGGAACGCCTCGACAACAATTATAAAAAGAAAATAATTTAAATTAAGAATATTATGAATGTAACAAATCCTGATTTAGTAATAGTTAGAGGTATAAATTCTGACTGGTTTGAAAAAAATTTAAGCGAATTTTGGATTGGTTTTGGCGGTTCACCTCAAGCAACTCCAAAAGAAGACGCATTTTACGTTGGATTATATATTGGAGCACCTGTTTCATCAATTACTCATATTGGAATAGTTGAAAGTATTAATAGATATGATGATGGCGCAGATTTTAATTTAAAGACAATTATAAAATTAAAAAATCCTGTTATTCCAAATCATCCTATAAGAAAACATGAAAATTGGGATTTATCTCAATTTGGTTTAACGAGAGTTCAAATGGAAAATTTCAGATTACAATTAAGCACAATTTAACACTGGCTGATGCGAGGCTCTGTCCCTTGGCTAGAAGAAAAAGAATGGTACCTATATTGTAAAAATGATTGTTATTCTCCTGTTTTAAAATACGCTGTTGAGTGTATTTTCTTCTTGTCGTCTAATTTGTAGTATTTTTAAAACAAAAATCTATTTGAAAAGGAAATTAAAAAGATACATCATTGTATGACCATAGATTTAGGTTGAGTTAATGAAGCGTATTATGTCAACATCGTGTCAACAAATACTTTACGATTGATTATATATTGTTATAAATTCTTACATTCAAGAAGGTTTTAAAAAT
>DATHPH010000322.1:0-3720 GCA_035484095.1 Cytophagaceae bacterium
TACCCGTTTTCTCGGTCGAAGATTCCGTCCCATATAAGATTAAATGGAACACATTCTTTGGCAGGTCTTTGATGGGAATGTTTAACTTTAATTTGAACTTCTTAAGTACAGCTTCTAATTGTCGAAACATCCATATATCGCGGTACTCACCCAATGGAGCAATTCCACCACCTGCAATTGAAAGCGTTCTATCAGGGATAATCGATTCCTCGGTAAGCTCTTCTACATTCCCAAGGCCATTGCATGTCGGACAAGCACCGTATGGAGAATTGAATGAAAACATATTCGGGGCCGGTTCATCGTAGGCGATTCCCGATATTGGATCCATGAGAAACTTAGAAAAAAACTGCGCTTTGCTGTCTTCCGCTTTATCGTTATGAGGCAAAACAACCATTACCCCTTTTCCATATTTAAGGGAAGTTTGCACCGACTGTGTTATCCGAAAACGGTCATTTTCATTTACCAACATTCGGTCAATCACAATCTCTATGTCATGGATTTTATAACGGTCTACCTGCATCTTTGGCACCAGCTCGGTAATCTCTCCATCGATGCGGACTTTATTGAAACCCATTTTCAGAATTTCTGCAAACAATTCCCGGTAGTGGCCCTTTCTTCCTTTGACAACAGGAGCCAACAAACTTATTTTTTTAGCATTGAACGAAGTGATAATATGCGAAATAATTTGATCCTCTGATTGACGAATCATTTTTTCTCCTGTCACATACGAATACGCATCGCCGGCACGTGCATACAATAACCGTAGAAAATCATAAATCTCTGTGACGGTTCCCACGGTAGATCTGGGATTTCGAGAAGTGGTTTTTTGTTCGATCGAAATAACAGGACTCAAGCCATTGATCTTATCTACATCCGGTCTTTCCATATTTCCGATAAAAGATCGGGCATACGCAGAAAAACTTTCCATATAACGCCTTTGCCCCTCGGCATATATTGTATCAAAAGCCAGGGAAGATTTTCCGCTACCACTTATCCCGGTAATTACTACCAATTTATTGCGTGGAATAATAGTATCTATATTTTTAAGATTATGCTCGCGGGCGCCGAAAATCTCAATATTATCAAAGCCTGTAGGATCAAAAATCTGTGCCTCTGGTGTATAGTTCTTGCTCAAAGTATAACGTTCTTTCTTGTTTATGGTAAAGTTAATAATTTATAATGGTTTATGAGAAGATGTAGATAGTATTACAATAAACACGAAGGGCTTACCGTCTCATAAGAAAAAAGCATAAACGTACTAACGAATTAAATAGCTGACTATATGCTTACTAAATTATAGCAACGTTTCGCTTTTACATTATTTCCGGTCGGAATCTATCAAATAAATGTACAAGCATACACTATTTTTTTGGGATGGATAACCAAAAATATAAATATAGGTTAACTTTAACTTTCCTATGAAAAAAGAGCATCAAAATTTTTTTCACGATGTATTCGAAGTGGTCAAACTTATTCCAAAAGGGAAAGTAACTACGTATGGTGCTATTGGTGCTTATCTAGGCCTTAAGTCTTCTGCCCGTATGGTGGGTTGGGCTATGAATGCCTCGCATGCGGAGAAAGGCATACCTGCGCATCGGGTAGTAAACTCGAAAGGATTACTCACAGGCAAACACCATTTTGAAACGCCAACAAAAATGGAGGAATTATTAAAAAAAGAAGGCGTAAAAGTTAAAGATGGTTGTGTAGTAGAATTTACAAAACACTTATGGATTCCATCAAAAGAGTTGCTTTAGATAATTTTTACGCTGCAATATTCAACCTGCTCATAAAATTTATAGGTTAACCTTATTGGTTTATTGGCTCCTTTTCCGAAATCAACCACAATCCGACAAAACTGATAAAGGCATTTAAGACGATGATTTCAAAACTAAATTGGTAGCCATTCAGCCAGCTTTTTGAGTTAGTACCTATAATATAAGTAAGGATAGGAGAAACGATACAAACAAAGGGGACGAAAGAATCTTTCAGTTTCTTTTTAGTGTATAATCCAAAAGCATACAATCCAACAAGCGGTCCATAAGTATAGCCAGCCATATTGAGCACTGCATCAATAAGCGATCGCTCATTGATTTTCCGGAAAATAATAATGATTATTAGAAATATCAGAGAGACTCCAATATGCACGTAAAATTTTTCCTTTTTCTTCACTGCCTCCGGTTTAGCATTGAAATTCAAAAAGTCTATACAAAAGGAGGTTGTCAAAGCTGTCAAAGCCGAGTCAGCGCTTGCATAAGAAGAAGCAATAATACCCAACAGAAAGAAAATGCCAGCCAACATTCCGAATTCATGAAGTGCCAACGTGGGGAAAAGATCGTCGGATGAAGCAGGAATTGGAATTCCTTCAGTATCGCTGTATAGATAAAGTAATGCACCTAAGACCAAGAAAAGAAGTGTAATAATGGTGGTAACTATCGTGAACCAAAACATGTTTTTCTGAGCTTCCCCTATATTTTTACAGGTAAGATTTTTCTGCATCAAATCTTGATCAAGCCCTGTCATGGCAATCGCTATGACAGCACCACCAAAAAAATATTTCGGGAAAAAAAGTTTGCTCTTATAATCGTCAAAGTAAAACATGTCGGACAAGTGACTGTGGTATACTTTTTCAATCATGCCTGGCAGCGAAAGCTCAAGCCTATTAGAAATCAAAATTACGGATATAATTACCGAAGAAACTAAAAACAAAGTTTGAAAAGAATCTGTCCAGATAATTGTTTTAACACCACCTCTGAAAGTATAAATCCATATCAACAAAATTGTAATCGTGACTGTAACCCAGAAAGGCATTCCCCAGGCATCAAATAAAAAAAGTTGGAGAACACTTGCTGCAAGGTAAAGGCGCAGGGAAGAGCCAATAGTTCTTGAAAGCAAGAAAAAAGAAGATCCTGTTTTATAAGACCAATAGCCAAACCGCTGTTCAAGATACACATAGATCGAAACAAGATTTAACCTGTAATACATGGGCATCAGAACAGCTCCAATCACCCAATATCCGATAAGGTACCCTAGCACCACTTGGTAATAGGCAAATCCGATTTTCCCAACGTTTCCGGGTACTGAAATAAAGGTAAGTCCTGAAATAGAAGTCCCCAACATCCCAAAAGCCACTAAGTACCAAGGAGATTGTTTATTTCCACTAAAGAAAGCGTCAGAATCAGCGTTTTTGGAAGTAAAATAGGCGATCAACATGAGCGCTCCAAAATATATAACAATGATACTAATAATCAGGGTTTGGGACATAAAATGATAACAAAATAGAATCGATGCAATATACAAAAATGTCCTCTACAAATAGTTTTAGAAATTTTAACCGGTTTTATACGTAATTTTCTTCTTTTAGGGCATCTTTTTAAAGTTTTTTTGATTAAATTTGTTTACACCCAATGATTATAGGATATGCAGATCATATACAATATTAATCCATTTGAATCTGAGCAAGAGGAACTGGCTCTTTTGGAAGAAGTGCAAACCTCCGAAATGCTTGACTTGGTCGTGTTCAACGATGAGGTAAATACGTTTGAACATGTAATCAATACCCTTATTAAAGTTTGCGGACATAGTCCGGAGCAGGCAGAGCAGTGCACATTACTGATTCATTACAAAGGCAAGTGTGCGGTAAAGAAAGGTTCTTTTGACGAGTTGAAACCGTTACGCCAAGGAGTTTGCGATCACGGAATTTCCGCTGAGATCTTATAATGC
>DATHPH010000323.1:0-3252 GCA_035484095.1 Cytophagaceae bacterium
CGGCCAATGCTTTCTGACGTATGTCGAGTATTTTGGAATAAGCGATCAATGTATCTTTTGGATCGGCATCAGGACTAGCTTCAATCAGAATGTGCGAAGCATTTATTTCTTCTTTCATTCGATCATAAGCTTCATGACAAAGCTGATCGGTCACTCCCTTTTCCGTAAGATAAGGTTGGGCCAATTGTTTGCGGTAACCATCCAATTCTTTCTTGAAAGATGAAGAAGTGTCTAAGCCAAGGGTTTCAGCCTCTTTTACTTTTAAACGAAAATTGATGTATAAGTCGAGGTACTCTTTTAAACTCTGTTGTGTGTAGGCATCCTTTGCATTCGCATTGTTTTTCTTATAAACATACTCAAACTCTGGGGTGTAAATATTGTTATCTCCAAATTTAGCCAATACCGGTTGGGAGGAGGCTTGTGATTTAGAAGAATTCGTGTTTTTACTTACAGAAGTCTGATGGGAAGATTTGCATCCGAAGAACAAGATTACGGAGGCAATAAGCAAATTATTTAATTGTTTCATACTCTCTTTAAAAAGTGTTAAATATAATTAACAGGGTGCAATTTTACGTATTTTTATCTTAAAATAAAACCTTATAACAGGCTATATTACATAAAAAAAGATGTTTTCAATCCTTATTCATAAAGTTTAAAAGTTGATTTTAGTATTTAATTTTAATAATAAATATCAGAGGATGGATGTCTGATCAATGATTTCAGTTCAATATTACGTTAAGGTATTTATTATTAGCGGTATAGCATTTAATAAAGAGACTTTTAAAATCTATTTTCTCTTTCCCTATCTTCTTTCCTTATCTTTACATTTATGGCAAACCTACAGCGATTATATTTAATTCCAACAGTACTTTCTGAAAATACGGCCGATAAGATACTTTCACCTCAGATAAAAGAAGTCGTTTCGGCTATCGATTATTTTTTTGTAGAAGAGGTGCGCACTGCAAGAAGGTTTATCAGTGGATTGAAAATTGGAAAGTCGATTGAGCATTTAAAATTTTTCGATTTAAATAAAGATACAACCAAAGATGTTTTTCTGAAAAATTTCGAAAGTATTCCCAAAAACGCTGATATCGGAGTATTGTCAGAGGCGGGCTGCCCTGGGGTGGCTGATCCCGGAGCAATGGCGGTAGCGCATGCACATAAAGTAAATATGGACGTAGTTCCTTTGGTGGGGCCTTCTTCTATTTTGTTGGCCTTAATGAGTTCTGGTTTTAATGGTCAATCTTTTTGTTTTCACGGTTATTTACCAATTGACAAATCGGAAAAAATTAAAATGATAAAAATGTTGGAGAAAGAATCCAAAGCCCGCAATCAGACACAAATTTTTATGGAAACACCTTATCGGAATATGAAAATGCTGGAAGAAATTTTACCAGCATTGAATGGAGAGACTCAATTTTGCATTGCTTCCGGACTTACTTCAGAAAGTCAATATATAAAAACAAAAAAAATTAGGGAGTGGCCTAAATATCTTCCGGACATTCATAAAAAGCCGACTATTTTTTTATTACAAGGCTAAGAAAGAATAGGATTGTAATGGACAGTTTTTTGGAAAGGTGTTTTAAAGGATATTTTATTGGAAATCAATCTAAACGTTGCGATGTAAAAGTATTATTGTGCAATTGGTAAGGATACTTTAGATAGTTATAAAAAAATATAAAAAGTCCTTTAATATTTTTTTATAAAAAAAGAGCGTATTATTAATGGTTTAAGTTACTTCAGCATTCAATGAAAAAAAATACACTATTCTTTATTTTCGGTAAAGTTCTTCCTGTCATTTTATTTGCAACTCTATATGCGCAGTATGGTCACGGACAAAATTTCGTTTCAGTGCGGGGATCTGATATTATAGATCCTCAAGGAAATAAATTAATTCTAAAAGGAACAAATCTAGGCAACTGGCTAGTGCCGGAAGGCTATATGTTTAAATTTAACGACGTCAATTCGCCTGCCGCCATTGACAGGGTATTTAAAGAACTTGTAGGACCGGAAGAGACAATTAAATTCTGGAATAAATTTCTAGATACCTATATTACGGAAGAAGATATTGTTTATCTGAAAAAAATAGGAGCCAATCATATACGTCTTCCTTTTCATTATAAAATGTTTACTTCGGAAGATTATTTAAACGGAGAAAACAAAGGGTTTGATTATATGGATCGTGTCATTAATTGGTGCACCAAATCAGGCTTGTGGGTATTGCTCGATATGCATTGTGCACCCGGTGGACAAACAGGGGATAACATAGACGATAGTTATGGGTATCCTTTTTTGTTTGAAAGCGATTCGTTGCAAAAACAAACAATCGCTATTTGGAAAAAAATAGCTGTGCGATATAAAGATAATCCAACCGTAATAGGGTATGATTTATTGAACGAACCGATTGCTCATTATTTTACAAATAAAGAGGAGCTTAATTTAAAACTGGAACCCCTATATAAAAAAATAGTTTCGGCTATTCGCGAATCGGATAAAAATCATCTTGTCTTTATTGGAGGAGCACAGTGGAATACGAATTTTGCTATGTTTGGAGTTCCCTTTGATTCCAAATCGGTCTATACCTTTCACAAATATTGGATGCCGGTAAATGAAGGTGAAATTTCCAATTTTCTGGCGTTTAGAAAAAAATACAATGTCCCTTTGTATTTAGGTGAATCAGGAGAAAATACAGACGAATGGGTTGTCAACTTTCGGAAATTATTAGAAAAAAATGAAATAAGTTGGTGCTTCTGGCCTTATAAAAAAATGAAAAATACGAAAGGGATAATGAATTTCAACGAACCTGAAGGATATCCTCTTATTTCAGATTATGCCACCAGCGATCGCAGCCGTTATGCCACTATTCGGGCACATCGCCCTGATATTGCAAAAGTAAAAACGGCCATGGACGCATTTATTGAAAACTCAAAATTCAAAAATTGCTTTCCAAATGAAGGATATGTGAAGGCACTTGGCTTCTAAAATATTTTCTTTGCTGTAAAAGAAAATCCAAGAAAGTGAATGGATTTGATTTGCTAATTTTAAAGGTACTCCAAAGAGTATGGTTGAATTAATTTTTCATAGAATATAAAATAATTATAAGTATTAATACGTATTTTTTAGTGTAGTTTGTTTCTGATTTTTGGGTATGTTTTAGTATGATTTTTAATGAAATTAATTTTGTTAAAGTCTATTTTTTTAAGTTTTAATAATTGAAAAATAGTTAGTTGTAGTTTAACTATTAATAATGGC
>DATHPH010000324.1:0-4009 GCA_035484095.1 Cytophagaceae bacterium
GTTAGAAAGTAGCAACTAACATCGGAATATAAATTTTTAGTATGATTGAAAATTCCGGAAGAAGTGTTGTAGGCCCATGTATCAGGGCCTTCTGCGTAAAATAAAATATAATCTCCCACGTCAAATTTACCGTCGGCCTGACCAAATACAAATATGGAATTTTCTAACAAATCATCGGCTCTGGAAGTTGCGTTGGGTTGAGGAAGCATTCCTCCTCCATTTCCGTAAATGCTAATGTTTTGAGGATTGATAGCATCAGGATTTATTCCCATTGTTTTTAAAAAATTATAGTCGATTTTGTATAACCCCGTACTATTTACCGATATTTTATACCATTCTCCCGATGCTAAAACAGAGGAGCCTACAGAAAGAAGAGTGCTCATTTTAGCGGAAGCATTACCCGCACGGGCATTTGTTTTGTGAGGTGCCGCCGGGGGGATTGAAAAATTTATTTTAGAATATTGGTAGCTGAACGAAACCAATTTGTCGTAGGTTCCTGTTTGCGTATTTTGTCTTAAAGGAACAATGGATACAATGCTTACCGGAAGTTTGTTTTGCACTCCAACAGTGACTGAAATAGGAGGAATCAGTTTATTTTGAACGATGGCTTGTTCTGCGGCAGTCAGTGGTTGATAGATAGGATTTACGAGGGTAAAATTTCCTGCCGATGTGTTATATAAATTCAAGACATAATGCGGCAATAAATTTTTATCCAATTGGGCTCCATCAAAAAATAATGCCTGTACTGGTTTAGAATTGGTATCCATTGCCATGACAGGAGCTGTCCACTTTAGTTGAACCATCTGAGCATTTGTCGTGGTGGCAAATAAAAAAAATAAAAGCGTGCTGTATACGATTCTTTTTTGAATGGTCATTTTAAGGCTTTTAATTTGGCTTATAGTAAGATATTGAAAAATAAGCAAAATGATAACGGTGAAAATAAATCGATAGTATACGATTTATGGGCGAGGCTCTTCGCCTCAACAATAGTATAGGACCTCTTGCCAGCGTTGAATTATTAAACTGCGATAACCGAATAGGTAAATCCTTCCATAATAAGATTAGCAAGCAATTTTTTACAAGCTATTTCTACATTTTTTTCCGCTTCTTCCTGATTGCCAGCTTCCAAATCTAAGGTAATGTGCTTTCCAATCCTCACGTCCACTACATCTTTAATTCCCAGATTGGTTAACCCAAGTTTAACCGCCTTTCCCTGTGGATCAAGAATTTCTTTGAGAGGCATGATATTAATTTCTGCTTTAAATTTCATTTTTTAGTTATTTAGGGTTGAATAACGTTCCAAAACCGATTGGCCTGAACCATCAATAATTACTTCGTTTTTAGTACGACTTTGTTGTCTATGATCGACAAAATTATATATAAAATTATAATTATAGGAATCGCCATGAAATTTAATGTTACAATTAGTAGAAGAGCACTAATAATCAGTATATAACGCATTTTATTGTCTTGCCAGCCAAAGTTTTTAAATTTTAAGGCAATAAGAGGTAGTTCGGCAATTAGCAGATAAGAGAGGATTGGAACCATCACAAGAATTACGATCGGACTTGTTATCAAATGAGCAAAAGGAAGGTTGCTGTTTACCAAAAAAGGCAAGGCCGAAATGAACAACGCATTGGCAGGTGTAGGCAATCCTATAAAGTGATCGTGCTGACGTTCATCGATGTTGAATTTGGCCAGACGAAGTGCTGAAAATAGTGGAATCAGAAAAGAAAGCAGGGCTAATTTCCATCCATATTGCATCATGAATATATTGTCGGCCTCTGGTTCTTTGATATAATAAAAGCCTTGCGCAGGTATATTTCCAAAAGAAGACAGAAATTGTAAACCAAGTAAAGTTGCAAGTATAAATCCCGGTAAGACTCCAAACGTAACTACATCTGCCAGTGAATCCAATTCTTTTCCGATGGAAGAACTAACATTCAAAAGGCGGGCAACAAATCCATCTAAAAAATCAAAAATGCACGCCAGATAAATAAAATAGGAAGCTATTGTTAAATCATCGTTTAGAATAAAAACGGATGCAATCCCAAGTAGACCGCAAAGTAAATTTGCACATGTTAAAGCATTGGGGATATGTTTTTTGAAATTCATGTATTTTTTGGGAGTAATGTATAGGGTATATTTTTAAAGTAGAATTAAAAGTTTTGCAAGGCACAATATGGATTCGTTCTTTTTTCTTGTCCGATTGTAGTCTCAGGTCCATGCCCAGGGTAAACTACCACTTCGTCCCCAAGGGAAAATAATTTGGTATGAATACTATTGAGAAGTGTTTCTCGATTTCCTCCGGGTAAATCATAACGACCTATGCTATGTAAAAACAACACATCGCCCCCTATACATATTTTTTGTTCTTTATTTACAAAAGCCAAATGACCAACAGAATGTCCGGGTACAAAAAGAATTTCCAATGCACTCTTTCCAAAACGAATAAGGTCGCCTTCTTGAATAAATTCATCTACTTCTGTTTCTTCATAGTTTATCATGCCATAAATGGGCGCATATAATTTTACAGAACGCAAAACGGATTCTTCTTCTTTGCTGGTATATAATTTTAGTCCATAAAGATCTTTTACGAATTGGTTTCCCAATACATGATCTACGTGGCAATGTGTATTCAACAATTTTACAGGGCGAATTCCATTTTCGTTTATAAACGCTTTCAACTCTTCTTTTTCCGAAGGATCATAACAACCGGGATCAATAATTACCCCCTCGTTTGTTTCATCGTAAAGAAGGTAGGTGTTTTCCTGAAAGGAGTTAAACGTAAATTTTTTTATGTGAATCATACATACAAAAATGGTGCTTTCAAAGGGATTTTGCAAGAGAGGGAATTTATATTCTAATTTTGAATTTATTTATCCGATTTTATCTCTTTAACTTTGTTTTTGATTATCATAAAATAATGAAAACGGATTATCTCATAGTAGGTCAGGGAATAGCAGGGACGGTGCTTGGATATACACTTCTCAAAAAGGGGTGTAATGTAATTGTGCTCAGCAACGAGTATCCTCATCAGGCATCTCTTGTAGCGGCAGGACTATACAATCCGGTAACCGGGAAAAGGATGTCTAAAACATGGAAAGCAGAAATACTTTTCCCTTTTATGGAGTCTTTTTATAAGGAATTTGAAGACGATTTTAATTGCTCCATTTTATTTCCGAAACCCATCTATAAACCATTTTCAACCATAGCAGAACAAAATACATGGCTTAGCGAACACGAAGGAGAAGCTTTTGTAGAGACGGACATTCCGGCTGATAAATACAGCGAATTTCTTCATTCTTCTAACGGTGGTTTTGAAACCAACCATTCAGGTCACCTGGATATTCCAACGATGCTTAAGGCTTTTCGTGAAAAGCTGTTGGAGACGAAATGTTTTGTAGAAAAAAAATTTCAACCCGATAAATTAATTATGAAGGAAGACGGAGTGGAATACGATGGAATAGCCGCAAAGAAAATAATTTTATGCGAAGGAATGCTGGCGACAACCAATCCTCTCTTCTCCTGGCTGCCTTTTGTACCCTCTAAAGGAGAGGTTTTGAAAGTGAAAATTAAAGCTTTTACACAAGAAGTGATTTTTAACAAACAGGTATTTATTATTCCATTGGAAGAATCTGTTTTTCGGGTCGGTTCTACCTATCACTGGGAATATGAATCCTCGGAACCTACGGAGCAGGGACGGAAAGAATTGTGTGAAAAGCTGGAACAAATGATAAAAATGCCTTTTGAGATTTTGGAACATAAAGCAGGAATACGTCCATCCGTCAGAGATCGAAAGCCAATAATCGGTTTTCATCCTGAAAATAAGTTTATTGGGATATTTAACGGGCTTGGTACCAAAGGAGTTTCGTTAGCACCTTTCTTTGCAGACGCTTTCGCTGAACTACTTTTAAATAATAAACAATTAGATCCGGAGGTAAACATTGAACGTTTTTATTCATTATATTCACGTTCTGAAAAATAAATATGTTTAGAACTTTCCGGA
>DATHPH010000325.1:0-2763 GCA_035484095.1 Cytophagaceae bacterium
CCTATTTTTCAGGAAGTATAAAATTTAATAAAATCATAAATAACTTATATACAAATGATTAATTATTAGTTTTCAAAAAAGAAGTGCGTTCACCACCTCCCTGCTTTAGGATTGAACCATGGGTTTAAAATTCGATGTAAAAACAAACATCTTTGTCATGAAAGAATTATTAACCACTATTGAGACGTCGCTTTAAAAAGCAGGATATACCAAAAAGTACTTTATAGATCGATATTCCTTTTTCTGCAAAAAAACGTAGCCTTCTACCAAAAATAACTACTTTTATACATGCTTTCGATTTGCATACCTATTTATAATACTTCTGTAGTATTGCTCGTAACCGAACTATATAAACAATGCGAAGCCGAATCCATCGATTTTGAGATAATATGCATAGACGATGCGTCCTACACCTTCTGCAAAGAGGAAAATAAAACCATACAACATTTTCCATTTTTAAAATATACGGAACTTACAAAAAACGTAGGGAGGTCTGCAATCCGAAACTTACTTGCCGAAGCAGCTCAATATGAATATCTATTGTTTCTTGATGGAGATGTGTCTGTGCCGGATTCTTCCTTTATAAAAAAATACATTGCTGCTATTCATGCAGGTTCAGTGGTTGCTGAAGGAGGAAGAATTTATAAAAGAATTACTTTTCAAGCAGACACAAATTTACATTTTCACTATGGATGTAAAAGAGAAGTTATTCCAACAACACAAAAAAAATTAAATCCTTATCGTTCTTTTGTCACCGGTAATTTTTTAATACAAAAAAAAATATTTGACCGCATCAAATTTGATTCTTCCCTAAAAGAATATGGACATGAAGACACTTTATTCGGACTAGAATTAAAAAAAAATAATGTACCTATCGTATATATTGATAATCCGGTTGTCCATGTTGGGTTAGAAAAAAATAATGTATTTATTCAAAAACAATTTACAGCAGTTAAAAATCTCTCCATGCTTATCCTTCAAGGATACGAAGTAGACAACATCACCCTTTATCGCTTTTATCTGATTTTGAAAAAATATTATTTCTTAGGGTTTTTTATTTTCGGTTTCGGATTGATTCAACCTATTGTAAGAAAATTCCTGGAATCCGGATGGACGACCTGGCTTGTTTTATTTGACGCTTTGCGCTTATACGAACTGGCACGCTATCTGAAAAAATCAAAATAACCGGGACAAAATTTCTGCTTTTTTTTCGGAAGAGATTTCTCCAAAAACTTCTTCTCTTCTTTGAATTTCTTCTTTCGTAAACGGTTGTTGCATTAGTTGCAATAAATCATTTCTTAAAACATCTTCTGAATCCGAAACATGGCAAACGTCGGCAAAGGAAGAGCCTCTTACCATATTAGAATTTACTAGACAATGTCTTCCATGGTATAACGCAGGATAAATTTTTATTTTGCTTCCACACGGCATGAAACTTACCAATATGTTTACCTGTGCATTCCGAATGAGTTCGTCCAATTTTTCGTCCGAAGGATTCGCCAAAATTTTCACCTTTCTTTCTTTGCACAAATGTTTCAACTCGCTGTCAGGATCTTTTCCGGCAATAATAAATGGCACTTTGGTATCTTTTACCACTTCTTTCAATAAAAAAATAGCGGCACTCTTATTATCGGCTTCCGTAAGGTTACTGTGAAACAAGGCATAACTTCCCATACCTTCCTTTATATCAACCGTACTATGCGCAGAAAATGGAGCCAGATTAATTATTTCCTTTTCAGGAAATAATTTTTTATAATATTCCTGATCTTTAATATTTAATGTAATTAAGGTATCCGCATAATGTAATATTTTTTCATATTTCCTCAACCGAATTGATTCCATATAAAAGTATTGCTTATGAAATAATCCGGAAGCATTTTTATAAAGATTGTAATAATATTCAGGTTCTACATCCTGAATTCGTACCATTTTCTTCCTGTTTTTCAACTCAGGAGCAGACAAGTAATAACAAGTATGAATCCCTTCAAATAAAATAGGGTGATCGTTTTGAAGAAGATTAAAAATGAGGTTTTCAGAGCGTCGGGAATTTACGATATGAGGGAGACTGGAAAAATAAGAAAAACCATTTTCTCTTTTATAATAATAGACATTTTCACAAATATCGTATAGTTCGTCTGAATACGCTTTATTCCTGTTTACAAAGCAATGAAGATTAATTCTTATACCAAGTGATGCCAATGCTTTCACTTTATAGTAAATATCAATTACCCCACCGTAATTGGGAGGGAAGGGAACATCATACGCAATGATATTTAAAAATTTATTTTCCAAGAGATTATAATCCATATACTTCACCTCTCATCTGAAAGTGAATTTTTTCAGAATCCAACACAAGACCACTGTCTACCTTCAATACTCTGGCGGGATATTGGTCAATGAAACTATGATGGTGTGTAGCCATTAGTACCGCCGTACCATTCCGATTAATTTCCTGAAAAAGTCTCATGATGCTATCGGATACTTCCGGATCAAGATTTCCGGTGGGTTCATCTGCAAATACAATAAGTGGCTCATTTACCAACGCACGAGCCACTACAATTCGTTGTTGTTCGCCGCCTGATAGTTGATGGGGGTATTTTGAGGCTGCTGAACCAAGTCCTACTTGCATAAGAACTTCAGCCAGTCTGTTTTTCATTTTACTCCGGTCTTTCCAGCCGGTCGCTCTCATTACAAAAAAAATATTGTCGGCTACGTTCCGATCATTAAGCAATTGAAAATCCTGAAAGACAATTCCAATCTTTC
>DATHPH010000326.1:0-2478 GCA_035484095.1 Cytophagaceae bacterium
CACCCTTTTTGGATGGAAGTTATACAGTTTTCGGACAAGTAGTAGCTGGAATGGAAGTAATCGATAAAATTGCAGAGCAACCTAAAGACAAACGGGATCGTCCTGAAAAAAACATCCCTATGACGGTAACGGCGACCAAAATGAAGGTCAAAAAAATTATAAAAAAATACAATTGCACAACTTTTTATAATTAGAAGATAGTACATCCCAACAAAACGACTCTATGAAAAAAGTACTCATAACTGGTTCCAATGGTCTTTTAGGTCAGAAACTTGTTGCCCTTCTTGCCGGTAAAACCGATTATCAAGTATTGGCCACGGCCAGAGGTACGAACAGATTAGGAAAAATTGGTAATCATTATCAATATACGGAGATGGATATTACCAATCCGAATGAAGTGGAAAAGGTAATATCTTATTTTAAGCCTGACTACATTATTCATACAGCCGCCATGACCAATGTAGATCAATGTGAATCGGACAGAGAAGGCTGTACTCTTTTAAATGTGAAAGCCACCGAACATTTGATTGCTTCCGCAAAAAAAACAAATTCTTTTTTTATTCATCTTTCTACCGATTTTATATTTGATGGTACGAAAGGTCCCCTTACAGAAGAAGACCTTCCCAACCCAATTAGTTTTTATGGAAAAAGTAAGCTTGACGCAGAAAGATGCGTTGCCAGCAGTAATTTAAGATGGGCCATTGCACGAACTGTATTGGTATATGGAGTAGTCAAAGACATGAGCAGAAGTAATCTTATACTTTGGGTTAAAAAAAGTTTGGAAGAAAAAAAAACAATCAATGTGGTAGACGACCAATGGCGTACACCAACACTTGCAGAAGATCTGGCAATGGGTTGTTTTCTGATCATAGAAAAGGAAGCTACCGGGATTTTCAATATTTCAGGAAACGAAATGCTTACTCCTTATGAAATGGCGATCAAAACAGCTGATTTCTTTCGGTTGGATAAAACCTTTATCAACAGAGCAGATTCTTCTACTTTTACTCAACCTGCAAAACGTCCGCCTCGAACAGGTTTCACCATCGATAAAGCAAAAAATATCTTAGGTTACAATCCTCATTCCTTTGTGGAAGGAATTCATTTCATGCAAGAGCAAATGGGTATGGGTGTGATAAAAAGATCCTTATAATTCCATATTATTGAAAGAAATAAGATCATCAAAATAACCCACACCACGCATGATTCCATTTCACTCCTTCCAAAATCAAAACCAACAAATTCGTGCAGAAATATTAAAGATTTTAAGCGACACATTCGATTCCAACTGGTATATTTTGGGAGATCAATTAAAAAAATTCGAATCTGCATTTTCTGCTTATTCTGGTATCGCCTATACACGTGGTGTTGGAAATGGTTTAGATGCTATCAAAATTGGACTTAAAACACTTGGAATAAAACCGGGTGACGAAATAATCGTTCCGGCCAATACATATATCGCTACTCTATTGGCAGTAACGGAAATTGGTGCATTTCCGGTATTGGTTGAGCCGGAAATAAACAGCTACAACATTGATCCGGACCGGATCGAAGAAAAAATTACAAAAAGGACGAAAGCCATAATTCCTGTTCATTTGTACGGTTTGCCTTGCTCTATGGACGCCATCCGATTTATTGCCGACAAGCATCAACTTTTTGTGGTAGAAGACAATGCCCAGGCTGTAGGTGCAGAATATAAAAATAAAAAAACAGGCACGTTTGGGCACATTAATGCAACCAGCTTTTACCCTACGAAAAGTCTGGGGGCTATTGGGGATGGAGGTGCTGTTACTACCAACGATGAAGCTCTTGCCAAAAAGGCTGAACTGTTGCGAAACTATGGCTCAGAAACAAAATACCAAAACGAAATAGAGGGTTATAACTCACGGCTGGATGAAATACAGGCCGCGGTGTTGAATATAAAATTAAATTATCTGGATCAATGGAACGAGGAAAGAATTCGGCTGGCTCACTATTATACTTCACAACTTTCTTCTATCAAAAATTTATATACACCAGCCTCTGAAAAAGACACCAAACACATTTTTCATCTTTATGTTGTCCGCGTACAAAATAGAGAAAAATTAATAGCGCATTTATCAAATTTGTCGATACAAACTGCGATCCATTATCCGATCCCAGCCTATCGACAGAATGCATTTAAATCTTTAGGAATTCAAACGCAAGACTTTCCTATAACCGAAACCATCAGTTCAGAATGTTTGTCATTGCCTCTCTATCCAGGCCTTCGCAAAGAAGAACAAGACGAAGTGATCGAATCAATTTTCCAATTTTATAAATAGAATATTATTTCTAAACTTGCATACATAATATAAAGCAATCGCTTCAATATTGTATTTTTATAAATTTATTTTCTTAAAACATTTTTAATTTTTATACTATTATGCTTAAAATCAGAAATTTCATTTCACATTATTTTAGTTTGAGCAAAAAAGAATCAAACGGATTGCTTGTTCTTTT
>DATHPH010000327.1:0-2242 GCA_035484095.1 Cytophagaceae bacterium
TTAATCGATCGTCAGAAAAGATTAAAATACGATCACAAAACAACTTCTTCCTCGGATCCTTTTTATCGCTATGCACAATGGGTAAAAGAGCAAAAAATTCAGCAAGAGCAGCAAACACGTAAAAAACAGAAGGATTTTTTAAAGAAAAAAGCATTTCTGAAAGAATCAAAATTATATTACCCCTATATGATCGCATTATATTTGATTTCGATTGGTCTTATGGGATTATCAGTTCTGGTTCTGATAGGCTGTGCTTTTGCTATTCTTAAATATCATATTTTTATGTTTTTCTTTTTGCTCCCATTTATTTGTGGAGCAGCGTATGTATTAAAGATTACCTTGGATGGTTATAAAAAATATAAAGCCATTTTTTCTTAAATGCGACAGGTAGATTTTAATGTCTGCAAGTCGCATTTAAGAAAAAAGAATTTCACCTCCACTGAAATAATGGATACTCTTTTATTCTTCTGATCTTCCTTATTTTTTTTCCAAATCCAACGAAGCCGAGTTGATACAATACCGCATCCCTGTTGGTTTAGGTCCGTCATCAAACACATGGCCCAAATGAGAGCCACATTTGCTGCAAGTCACCTCTGTTCGGATCATGCCATAACTTTTATCTTTATGCTCGGTTATCGTATTATCAGACAAAGGAGAATAAAAACTAGGCCAACCCGTACCGGAATCAAATTTGGTATCTGAACTAAACAGCGGATTTCCACAAGCTACACATTTATAGGTACCCTTTTCTTTGCTGTTGTAATATTTTCCTGAAAAAGCCCGTTCAGTTCCTTTTTCACGGCATATCGAATATTGTTCCGACGTAAGCTTTTTTTTCCATTCTTCTTCGGACATATTTATCTCATTACTCATTTTAATTGAATCTTTTTTTAAATTTAAAACCACCGTATTATTTTTACTGTCCTGCGCGCAACTTACCAAGACAGCATTGAAACATATTAGACAAAGAAAAAGTTTGTTTATCGTTTTCATACATTTTAAGATTTAGATCCATTTCAACAAGAAGTACTTTAAATTCTACTAAAAGAATTTCTTAATTAAATCAATACACAAACTTATCAATATACGATGCCATTTATTTGTCGGATTGCTTACCTTTTTATTTTTTATTAGGACGGAATACCATGAATGAACCTAAAATGGTAGAAATTGTACTTAAATTGTAAGCATTTTAACTTATTGTAAGTTAAAAAAAATTCCATATCTTAATATGGGATAAATTTTTACCATTTAGCATTTTGTTATGTACAAACACACCGTCGGATCAAATGTGTATACTTTCAACAGTTTAAAAGAACTGCTTGCCAAGGCTACTCCTTTACGTTCGGGTGATCAACTTGCAGGAATCGCCGCCCTTTCATACGAAGAAAGAGTCGCGGCACAAATGGCACTCGCCGACGTACCTTTAAAAAAATTTCTGGAAGAACATATATTGCCTTATGAAAAAGATGAAGTAACCCGCCTTATTATTGATTCGCACGACTACAAAGCATTTCATGTCATTGGTCACTTGACGGTAGGGGACTTTCGCAACTGGTTGCTTTCCGATAAAGCCGACAGCGAAACTTTGTCGCGAATAAAATTCAGCATCACCCCTGAAATGGCGGCAGCCGTTTCAAAGATTATGCAATTACAGGATTTGATTTTGGTAGCCTCTAAATGCAAAGTGGTGACGTCTTTTAGAACTACGATTGGGTTACCCGGCAGATTCTCAACCCGTTTGCAACCCAATCACCCAACGGATGATTTAAAAGGAATTGCAGCGTCTTTGCTTGACGGTTTGATGTATGGAAGCGGGGATGCTGTCATAGGCGTAAACCCGGCTACAGACAATGTAGCATCTACCATTCGGATTCTTGAACTCATTGACAATGTCAGGCAAAAATACGAGATTCCTGTCCAATCCTGTGTGCTCACTCATATTACAAATGCGATTGAAGCTATAAAATTGGGTGCCCCGGTCGATATCGTATTTCAGTCCATAGGTGGAACAGAATCATTAAACAAAAGTTTTGGAATCAATCTGCAGCTTTTAAAAGAAGGAAATGAAGCAGCGCTTAAATTAAAAAGAGGAACTATCGGAAAAAATGTAATGTACTTTGAAACAGGGCAAGGGAGTGCCTTGTCTGCCAATGCGCACGATGGTATCGACCAGCAAACATTGGAAGTAAGAGCTTATGGAGTTGCCAGAGCTTTTGACCCTTTGTTGGTAAACACGGTA
>DATHPH010000328.1:0-9217 GCA_035484095.1 Cytophagaceae bacterium
ATATTATCCAGCATAATACGATGCATACCGCCCGTTTCAAGTGCTTCTTTTACTTCACTCAGGTTTCGTGTTTCAATTTCTATCCGTAAATTCTTCCCCGTCCTTAGCAGATATTCTTTTGATGCTTCTATCGCTTTACGAACACCTCCTGCATAGTCAACATGATTGTCCTTAAGTAGAATCATGTCATACAAGCCAAAACGATGATTTTCGCCACCTCCAATTTTCACTGCCCATTTTTCCGGAAGACGAAAGTTGGGGGTAGTTTTACGTGTATCCAACAGCTTCGCTTTTGTATGAGCGATTCGTTTTGTCAACTCCTGAGTAAGGGTGGCTATACCACTCATGCGTTGCATACAATTAAGTACCAGCCTTTCAGCTTTTAGAATTGCGTGCACATTGCCATAAAGATGGAATCCTATATCACCCGTCTTTACCGCACTTCCATCTTTTAAAAATACTTCTATTTTCAAGGTGGGATCAACACGTTCGACAATCTTCTCTGCCAACATCATTCCGGCCAAAATTCCTTCTCCCTTAATGATTAAGCGAGCCTTACTTTCTGCGCCCTTAGGAATAGAAGAAAGAGAAGAATGATCTCCGTCTCCAACATCTTCCACAAGAGCTGAGTCAATAAACTGATTGATCGACTTTTCAGATAAGTAATCCAAGGAGTATGTTAAATTAAATCAACCGCAAAATTAACCCACTTCGTTGCAAAAAAAAACATTTGTTTTAAAATGACAGGTTTATTTTTACAATCAAGAAAGGATTTAATTTTACACCGAAAAAGAACCTAAAAATTTACAAGATCAAAAAAATTAACCGTGAGGAGGATATTCTTATTCAATACTAAAATCAATGTTGTCAATAAGGTAATTGCCTTTAAATTGCTTTACTACGATATAAACCCGATAAGTACCTTTTCCACAAGTATATTTTCCTATCATATAATTTAACCCTTCCTTAGAAGAACCCTGATGAATTTTTTGAAAATCTATCGGGGGGTTTTCTTTAAAAAAATCTCTTAGGACAAATTCTGCAGGCGATTTGCTGTAATTCCCTTTTTCTCCATCTACACTTATTTCTACAATATCGTTGAAATAGCGCGCAATTTCTTTGGCATTCCCCAGCTTAAACTGTGCTTTTACTGTGGTCATAACATCTTCCTGAGCCAATAGCAAATGACTAATCAGTAATAACTTAAAAACTAAAAGTGTTACTTTTTTCATCTAAATCCTTAACGCTGTTCAAATTTATACAATATTGCGCTAAAATTATGCCAAGATAGGAACAAAATAGGCCGAATCAAGAAAAGCAGAAGCGGAGGAGTTGACCTAACTATAACGTTATCAGGAATCTCAAGGAATACAAATAGTTTTTATATCTATTTTTTTACTTTACAAAAAATAGATAGCTTTGCAAACCAAAATGTTATGGGACATAACACGCTACTAAATAATATTGCTAAAGGAGTCTTTCTGCCACTGTTGGTAGCAGCTATCCTTATGTCTTCGACCGGAATTTATCAAACTTCAAAAACGAAGGGAAAATCCGTTTCTGCAAGCAGCACAAATGAAGAAAAGAGCAAAAAGAAAGAAGAAAAAATAACCGTCGCCCCTGAAATAGTAGCAGTCGTGGTTTCTATTTTGAGCTTAGGCTTCGTAAAAGACTTTCTTCTACTCGCTTTCGATTTTTCATGGACAAGCCATACTCCTTTTTTCTTTTCTGATAAAAGGATTGTTATTGCTGAAAAATATTTTGACACGCTTTTTACACATATTATTTCCCGAAACGCCCCATAATACTTATTTAACATCGATGCTTTCTCATTATACGACCTAAGCATAGATGGTGTGTTGACTTTAATTCTTATAAATACAAAATCAATTTTACATTTACTTTAATATTATTTAATTATGAAAAACAGAGGTGTCATCATTGTGCTGACCGTAGTAGTTTCCTTGCTATGTTTGTACTTGATCAATTTTACATTTGTAGCTAGAAATATAGAAAAAACAGCCGAAGAACGATCCAAGGACATCAACGGGAAAGTGGATTTCAGTAAAAAACAAAAATACCTTGATTCCATTATTGACGAACCGTCCTACAATTTTCTGGGAGCAGAATATACCTATAAACAAGTAAAAGAAACCGAACTTGCACTCGGCTTGGACTTACAGGGGGGGATGCACGTAACGTTAGAGGTTTCTCCGGTAGAGATTCTAAAAGCTTTGGCAGGGAATAACCAAAAAGACCCCGCTTTTGTAGCTGCTCTAAACGATGCACGCAGTCAGCAAGTAAACAGTCAAGACGCATTTACAGCACTTTTTTTCAAGGCTTTTAAAAAGAGAGAAGGGAACGGTAAACTGGCAAGAATATATGCCAACTCGCTTAATAAATCAAAAGGAATTCTTTTCAACTCTACCGATGAGCAAGTGCAAAAAATGGTGAATCAAGAAGTAGAAGATGCTATTGATCGCTCGTTTGAAATCATTCGTACTCGTATTGACAAATTTGGTGCAGTACAACCGAACATCCAAAAAATTCCTGGTACAGGGAGAATTTTAGTAGAATTACCTGGGGTAGAAAATCCTCAAAGGGTGAGAAATCTCCTTCAAGGAACCGCATTGTTAGAATTTATTGAAGTATATACCATTCAGGATATATACTCCAATTTGATGGCGGCGAATAATTACCTTATTAGTTTGAAGAAAGCAGGGAAAGATTCCACAACAACGGGAAATAAATCTGATGATTTAAGCATGAATGGTCTTTTGGCGGACACCACCGTTGTAGACACTACAGCTCTTGCTTCTGACACAAAAACAGTAAAAAAAGATTCTACGGCTGCGGATACTACAAAAAAAGAAGAAGTATCCGAATTGTTTAGTTTGAACAAAAACGGTTACGGACTTAGCTATTCTGCCAAAGACACAGGAAAAATAAACAGAATACTGGCCATGCCTAAAATTCAGGCATTGTTCCCCTCTACACTTACTTTTTACTGGGAGAAAAAAGGGCAAAAAACAAAAGATGGGAAAGATGTATTGTTAGAATTGCTGCCATGTAAAAAAAGCAAACTTAGCAAAGCCCCTCTTACTGGAGAAGTAATTACTGATGCAAGATGGAGTGTGGCACAAGACGGCAAAGGTTTTGAGATTTCAATGAATATGAATTCTTATGGGGCAAAACAATGGAAAAAAATGACTGCCGAAGCATCCAAAGAGGCTACCAATAAAAAAAGAATTGCCATTATTTTGGATGACTTCTGTTATTCGGCTCCCACTGTTCAGGGAGAAATCCCCAATGGTAGTTCTTCCATTTCGGGAAACTTCACAATGGAAGAGGCAAAAGATCTTGCCAATATCCTTAAGGCAGGAAAACTACCTGCTCCTGTAAGAATCGTAGAAGAGGTAATTGTAGGACCAACCTTGGGTAAAGAATCCATTTCGGCAGGTCTTTATTCGATGCTTGCTGGTATTGGCCTTGTTATCATCTTTATGATTTTGTACTACCATAAAGGAGGCTTTGTAGCCGATGTTGCTTTGTTATTCAATATTCTTTTTACCATGGGTGTACTTGCCTCTTTTGGATCGGTGCTCACCTTGCCGGGTATAGCGGGTATTGTGCTTACCATTGGTATGGCTGTGGACGCAAATGTGTTAATTTTTGAACGTATCAAGGAAGAATTACAAGCAGGGAAAAGCATACGTACTGCTATTGACCTAGGGTACGACAAAGCGTTTAGCTCAATTTTCGACTCCAACGTTACCACCTTGCTTACAGGTGTTATCCTTTTCTTCCTTGGATCTGGCCCTATTAAAGGATTTGCACTTACGTTAATGATTGGTATTGCTTGCTCTTTCTTTACGGCTGTATTCATTAGTAAGGTATTGGTGCTTTGGATGGTGAAGGACAAAGACGATCAGTCGGTTAAATTTACGACGATCATTTCCAGGAATCTCTTTCAGAATTTAAATTTCAACATCATAAGCAAAAGAAAAACAGCCTATATTTTCTCCATTACTTTGATTGTTATTGGAATTATTACCATCATCATGCAAGGTGGTTTAAATTTCGGTGTTGACTTCAAAGGTGGACGTTCTTATGTGATTGAATTCAGCGAACCTGTTACTGCTGCTGATATCAAAAAACAATTGACAGATGATTTTAAAGGAGTAGGAACGGAAGTTAAAACGTTTGGCAGCGACACCAAGATCAAAGTAACCACCAGTTATCTTATCGATGATGAATCTGCAGAAGGAGACAAAAAAGTGGAAGATGCTTTGATAAAAGGATTGACAGACTACAAAGGAAATAAATTCACTATTTTATATTCCAATAAAGTAGGCGCTACTATTGCGGATGATATCAAAACATCTTCCGTTTGGTCGCTTGGTCTTTCCCTGGTAGGTATCTTTATTTATGTATTAATACGTTTCAGAAAATGGCAGTTTTCACTGGGAGGTATTACTGCCCTTTTCCATGATGTTACCATGGCCATTGTCATGTTTGCTCTTATGCGACTGTTTGGTGTTTCGTATGAAGTGGATCAAGTGTTTGTAGCAGCAATTCTTACCATCGTTGGTTTCTCAATTAACGATACCGTAATTGTATTTGATCGTGTTAGAGAGGTTTTCAATTTAGAAAAGAAAGACCTGAAAGACTTCAGTAAAGAGGAGTTGGGTAATTTAATCAACAAAGCAATCAATTATACGTTAAGCCGTACCATCATGACCACCTTTACAGTATTGATGGTGGTCATTATATTATTTGTATTTGGAGGTGAAACATTGCGAGGATTCTCCTTTGCCTTGTTAACAGGTGTTATCTTTGGTTCATACTCCACTATATTCATAGCCGTTCCAATGGTATTGGATTTATGGACAAATAAAAAAGGGACATCGTCAAAGTCTTCCGATCACAAGTCGGTAAAATCTGCCGCTGCCTTAGCAAAAAAATAATTGTTTATTAACGGTCATTGATTTTCTTTCGTAAAGAAATCAATGACCGTTGTTTTATAATTCCAGCTTTTAGTTTTCAATAAAATATCCTACATTCAGAGATGTTATTTTAAAAAATCGAAAATGAAGATTTTGTTTGTTGTTTGGTTTTCTCTGTTTTCTTTCGCTGGTTATTCTCAAAGAAAAATACATTCTGTAAGTCAAATGGATTTGATTTTTTCATTTGCTCACTTAAATTCCACCTCTACTTCAACAAGCCCTGTACTTCGGTTTTCGGGGTTTTTTAACCAGGAATTGCAGTTTCATTACGACTTTACTAAAGTTTTCGGATTATACTCCGGCCTTGGCTTGAAAAACATTGGAATGATCAACCATTTTGAAGACAAAGGAATCAATCTAAAACAACGAGCCTATGCCTTAAGTGCCCCTTTAGCACTTAAAATTGGAAGTATGAAAGCAGAAAACTACATCGCATTTGGAGCAGAACTTAATGTGATGACTCAATACAAACAAAAATTTCTTTACAATAACACCAAAGTAAAGTCCAGCGAATGGTTTTCTGATAAGGTGAACCTGATTAATCCAGCTATTTTCTTTCAGCTAAAATTCCTCAGGTCGCAGGTAATTACTGTTAAGTATTTTTTAAAAGATTTTTTAAGATATCAGCAAGGAGGATTGATACTTCCCGATGGAACTCCATTAACCAATTATGGACAATCCAGCAACTTATTTTATATTTCCTGGGGATCCAGTATATCCTTTAGAGACCCTTCTTCCAAGCCTAAAAAACAATCCCCGACTATTAAAACTGCCCTATTGGAAGAATAAATTCTTTTGTATTAACAGCAAGCATAATTTTGCCCTTTTTATTATTTAGTAATTAGATTTTAAACGCTTATCTTCATAAGATTAAATCACAAATTTGGTATTGTTGAAAATTTAGAATTTCTTATTACTATGGCCATCGATATACGAAGAGAAGATGCATTAAATTATCACAGTCAGGGACAACCGGGCAAAATAGAAGTGGTGCCTACCAAAATGCTAAGCTCTCAACTTGATCTTGCACTTGCCTATTCACCAGGTGTTGCCGAACCTTGCAAAGAGATAGAGAAAAACAAAGAAGAAGTATACAAATATACAGCAAAGGGAAACTTAGTTGCTGTTATCACAAATGGCACAGCTGTACTTGGTCTTGGCAACATTGGACCAGAAGCCTCGAAACCTGTTATGGAAGGAAAAGGTGTGTTGTTTAAAAAATTTGCCGGAATTGATGTGTTTGACATTGAGATTGATTGTCAGGATCCGGATCAGTTTATAAAAATCGTAAAATCCTTGGAACCTACCTTTGGTGGTGTAAATCTTGAAGATATTAAAGCCCCTGAATGTTTCAAAATAGAACAGGAATTGCGTAAGCAAATGAATATTCCGGTCATGCACGATGACCAACACGGCACCGCAATCATTTCCGGAGCTGCCTTGCTCAATGCATTGGAACTTGCCGGGAAAAAAATTAGTGAGGTACGTTTTGTGATCAGCGGTGCCGGTGCTGCAGCCATTTCATGTACCCGAATGTATTCACTTTTAGGAGCTAAGAAAGAGAACATCGTAATGCTCGATAAAGATGGTCCACTAAATAGAAACCGAACGGATTTGGATCCAGTGCAAATGGAGTTTGCAACTGATCGTACTATCAAAAATCTCGCGGAAGCATTTGTCGGAGCAGATGTATTTATAGGGTTGTCTGCTGGAAATATTGTATCGCAGGATATGATAAAAAGCATGAATCCCAATCCAATCGTTTTTGCATTAGCCAATCCCAATCCTGAGATTGCGTATGAACTTGCAGTGGAAGCACGGCCCGATATATTTATGGCAACAGGACGTTCCGATCATCCCAATCAGGTAAACAATGTATTAGGATTCCCTTATATATTCCGAGGAGCGCTTGACGTAAGAGCGACGGAAATAAATGAAACCATGAAACTTGCCGCCGTCAAAGCACTGGCAGAACTTACGAAAGAACCCGTTCCCGATATCGTCAACAAGGCTTACGGAGACGATACTATTTCTTTTGGAAGAGACTATCTCATTCCAAAACCACTTGATCCAAGATTAATTACAACCCTTTCTCCAGCTATAGCGAAAGCAGCAATGGATTCCGGAGTTGCAAAAATTCAAATTACAGACTGGGATGCTTATACATTACAACTTCAACAAAGATTAGGCATTGATCAACGATTGATGTCAAGAATAATCGCCCGTGCCAAACAAAACCCTAAACGAGTAGTTTTTGCAGAAGCAGAACATTATAAAATCCTGAAAGCTGCACAGATATTGGTAGACGAGGGTATTGCCATGCCGATACTTTTAGGGAATAAAGAAAACATACAAGCCATTATCAAAGAAAATGGCTTACACGATTTGGATCAGGTGGAAATTATTGAACCTTATCTTGCCAGAGAAAAAAGGATTGAATATGGAGAGCTTCTCTATAAAAAACGCCATCGTAAAGGTCTTGAAAAAGAAGAAGGACGTAAATTAATGCGCGACCGGAATTATTTTGGAGCTATGATGGTAGAAACCGGCGAAGCCGACGCTTTGATTTCAGGATTGACTACTGATTATGCCACTACGATTCGACCTGCATTGCAAGTGATAGGAGTAGAAGAAGGTGTTAACAGAGTAGCCGGTATGTATATTTTGATTAGTAAAAAAGGAACTTACTTTTTCTCCGATACTACGGTAAATGTAAACCCCAATGCAGAAGAGTTAGTAGAAATTATTGGTCTTACTTCCAAGATGGTTCGTTTCTTTGACACAGAGCCCCGGGTAGCATTAATGTCGTATTCTAATTTTGGTTCGAGCAAAGGAGAGGTTCCAGACAAAATGGCTTTGGTCCGAAAACTTGCCAAAAAGAAATATCCCGATCTAAAAATAGAAGGAGAAATGCAAGCCAATATTGCCGTTAACAAAGAATTGCAAAAAGAAAATTATCCTTTCAGTGAATTAGGAGATGAAGGTGCTAATACGTTAATCTTCCCAGGCCTGGCTTCAGGAAATATTTCATACAAGCTGTTGCAGGAAGTTGGAAACAATGAAGCAATCGGACCTATTCTGATGGGCATGCGGAAACCTGTACACGTGCTCCAGATGGGAAGCTCTGTCCGGGAAATTGTTAACATGGTAGCAATTGCAGTGGTGGAAGCTCAATTGATGGGACCTAAGAATTAATTACGTAAACCAATACAATAAGACTATGAACTCAATTCTAAATCAAAACATCTTTTTTGTAAAAGAGAATATTGGAATGTTTAAAGCCTCTAATAGTTATGATATTTTAAATCCTGAAACGAAAGAATTATTGATGACTTGCCGTGAGGAAAATCTCGGCATTTTTACCAAAATATTCAGGTTTACCGATTATAAAAGAATGACACCCTTTGATATTGAAGTAAAGACAGCTTCAGGAGCAAGTGTCGTTAGAGTAAAAAGAGGTATTTCTATCTTTGTTTCTACGGTAGAGGTTTTTGATGAAAACAATTTCCTGATAGGAAAATTTAAACAAAAATTCTTTTCTATCGGAGGGAAATTTGACGTACTGGACGCCAATGAAAATGTACTTTGTACGCTAAAAGGCAAATGGACTAGCTGGGATTTTAAATTTTCAAACGACACTACAGAATACGCAACCGTTACTAAGAAATGGGCAGGGCTTGGAAAGGAGCTGTTTACAACGGCCGACAATTACATTTTGACCATCAACGAAAATACTCCTAAGGACAATTCCATTCGTCTGCTTATTCTGGCAGCAGTCATGTGTATTGATATGGTTTTAAAAGAATAACATTTTGGTTAAAGCAAGAAGAGTTCTCTGTTTTTCAGAGAACTCTTCTTGTCATTTTATCTTGTATTTTTTAGAATGCTTTATTTTACTAATTCTGTCTGGAATAAACCTTCGTTCAATACATTAAGGGCTGCATTTTTGTGTTCTCCGTTTATTAAAACAGAAATATTATGATTGCTTCCACCATACGAAATCATTCGTAAGGGAACAGTTGCCAATGATTCAAATATTTTGGCTGAAATTCCTGTTTTATCTTGTCCGAAACTACCCACTATACAAACGATCGTTTGATTTTTATCTATTTCCACCAAAGAGAATTCTCTTAATTCTGATAGAATTTTATCGAGATTTCGGTTGTCGTCTATGGTAAGCGACAAGGCTACTTCGGACGTAGTAATCATGT
>DATHPH010000329.1:0-14085 GCA_035484095.1 Cytophagaceae bacterium
GTAGAATGATTGGCTTGACTGGTATTGTCATAAGCCATGATGTTTACATGATCCACATATTGAAACACGGCGGAACTTATTCCAGTGGTATTGTAACTGTCAGCCGCTACGGCAATACTAATTCCTTTGCCATTGGCTCTAAGAGCACTACTCAATTGACTTATCATATTCGTATAATTATTAGAAGAAGTGCCAGCCGTAGGATATTCCCAATCGATGTCTACACCGTCAAGATTATATGCATTTACAATACCTAATGCACTGCTTACCAAATTTGATATAGCACCCTGGTTACCTCCGATTGATTCAAACACCGGAGCAAGTACAACTCCATTGCTGCTCCAACCTCCAATAGAAATGAATACTTTCACGCCATTTGCATGAGCATTGGAAACGATGGATTGCAAATAAGAGGCGTTGTCGATGGCTTGTATTCCACCTCCATACTGGGGAATTGCAAAAGCATAATTAATATGCGTAAGTTTTGAATACTGAATTGTCGTCTGACTCCAGGAAGGCGCATACCCAATCACTTTGAATTGGGCAATAGAATATTGTTCTATACCAAAGAACAATAGAAGCATTGAAGTAAATTTTAATAATGTAGTTTTCATTTTCATCTGTTTAAAGTAAGTATGTTATTATTTTATAAAATTTTTGACTCGACCATTTTTGCCAAGATTTAGGGCACATCCACAATAAATTGCTCCTTTTGAATATCTGTTGTTAAAATGCACGATAAGAAATAACTTGCTCCACTAGGTTTAAGGTTAAATACCTCTTCCAGTTTAAGAGATCCATAAACGGAAACTATTAATACAAGAAAGTATAAGTATAATTTGTAGTCGCTTCTCATTTTATATTTTTTGGTTTATTAATAAATGTTTCAAATTTTTTAGTAATCCTTTACCTGAAATTTTGTTAATGCACACAGAAACAAATCATAATATTCTATTCTCAGATACTTTTTTCAGGTTAACCTAACCTTTTTCTCTTTTAGGGAACAAAACTTTGCTATTGAGGCAACAAATAAACAAGCTTGTCGTATAAAGAATCAGAGCTATGTTTTTAGCTATTTTTATTCCCTTATGATACAGTATAATGATAGAGGTGAAATAGAACTATACTTTACTAAGATTTTTTAGCAAAAAATACAGAATAGAGGTAAATGTTATTTGGTTTTATTACGCTATAAAAAGGGGTAAAATCCTCAAAAAAATCAAAATTAAACATTTTTTAATACCAATGATACACAAAAATGCCCTTTGACAGAAAAGTGAAATACGCTACTTTAAAAAGTGATTATTCTAAAATAATATCTTCCCATGACTCTAAATTTTTTCTCTTTTTTAGGTTTTCAACTTTGCTTTCCTGCACTTTTTTCCTAAAAGCCCAAACCGTAGCCTTTCGAAGATCTATAATTTCCGAAAGCTCCTCAAGCGTATAAATCCCTGTCTCCTTAAACGTATCGTAGGTAATATAAAAAGCTTTGTTTAGAGGAAATTTAAGAGAATGAAACAACGTCCCAGAAGTAGCCGACTCGGTATATTTGCATTTATTACACTTTCTGGAATAAGGTTTTTCACCTTTACTAAAAGAATGACTACCACATTTTTTACAAGTATACCCATCCTCCCATTTTAAATTTTCCAAATACTGAAGGCAAACATGATCGTTTATAAAAATAGATAAAAATTCCTCGTAAGACACCTTCTCAATTAGAATTCTGGAGCGAGTTTCACTTTTTACTTGTTTTTTTAGATTCCAATTGTCAATGTCCAATTGTGAATTCATTTTATTCAATTCTTCTGTGAGCAATTTTAATTTTATATTCGCATCCTCAATCTCCTCTGATTTCTGCTTCAATTGCAGTGTACGCTCCTGAACTTTATTCTCAAGCTCTTTATTAATTTTATCTTTTAATACTTCTTTTTCTTCTAATGCCTCAATCATCTTTTGCTGGCTTTTTTCCTTTTCATCTTTAATGATTCTGATTTTATCGCCAAGACCATAAGAAAAAATCATTACTTCAAGCACAAATCCAAAATTGAATATATAAAGTGTATATAAAGTACTGGGGAGTATTCCATAGGTACGCAAAACAAATACCAAAAATCCAAACAAGATGATGGAAAAACCTATGATGAAAAAACGCGCAGGTTTGTATTTCGCATTAAAGAAAAGCCGCATCGCCAGGTAATAAATAATAGCGAAAGGTAAAATAAAAAGCGTTGCTTTTAGTTGAATCGGAAATACATAAGGAAGGAAAATGGATACTACAACATTGACAACTATTAGCCAGTACAACCATGGAATTACTTTTTTAAAATGAGTTTTCAACTCCAAAAATTCTATCGCGTAAAAGGTAAAGGTCAGAATTAAAAGATTCGGAGCATTGTCAAATTGGACATGATTAAAAAAAGTAGTGTTTGGCCAAAATATCTGAAAACCCGACAAATCTTCACTAAATGTATACAGTCCGCAACTTATTACATAAAATACATACAGTAAAAAAACTTTTTCTCTTGTGATAACAAAGATTAATAAATTATACATGGCCATAATGAATATGATGCCATAAAAAAAACCTAAAAAATAATATTCATGTGTTATGTAAGAAAAAAGGTAGCGAGTATTTCGTACGCTTGCCCAAAAACTGGTTTTATACTTGGATTTTACTTTTACGTAATAGGTATACGTTTGTCCTTTTGGAATTTTAAGATCAAATAGAAGATTTTTATGATCGAATGCCCTATTTTTAATTGGTTCGCCAAGCCCCACCGGAAGGTAGGATTTAATATTGTTTGTAGAAGATATTTCGTAAAGTTGAAGAAAAGAATTATGGCCATCAGGAAACTCAAGCATCCAGTTTAGATTATCAGGATCAGCATTTTTGATTCTGAATCGAATCCAATAGGTTGTATTGATTTCAGGGAGATTCAGTGATCCTGCATGCGTTAATGTTTTCCAGTCAAAAGCTTTCTGAACAGAAACAATGTTGTATTGATCCTCCTTATCTTTTAGTAATGCACAATAATTGCCGTATATGTAATTATCTCCTTTGGAAACAATTATTAAAGTGTCGGATGCATACCCGCTGATCACTGTGAAAAATAACCAAATAAATAATTTCGTTCGTTTCAATTACCTGAATAATGAATCATTAAGATATAGAAAGTATTTGAAGAAAAAAATAATACCAATTCATCGACAAAGAATATCACTAAAAATTAAGTTTTACCTATTTCGAGTTTCCTTCAAAATCTATTCTGACCTTCCCGTAAACTAAGGCTATCGACAACCTGAAGATAAATAGTATTAATCAAATCAGGTTGATTGGAATAAAATTCAAAACTTTTCCGATAGATACTGTCCGTGATATTATGCTTACGAAAAAGATTTTTTTCATATAAGGAATACAATAAAATGGAAGAATCTCTGGAAATATTTTTGCCGGATATTATGGCTTCTAAAAGATGAACATCTATTAACACTCCTACCATTTTATCTTTTGTAAGTATATTGTCGGGAATCACTAATGGCTTTTCCTTACAGGAAAAAAGTAAAATAGATAAGATTGAAATAAATAAATAGTTTTTCATCACTGAAAATTAACCAATTTGTAGTAATTTTAAAATTACACGGAAAGGAAATAAATGAAACTTGACATTTTAGTTTTAGCGGCACACCCTGACGATGCCGAGTTGGCATGTTCGGGGACCATCATGGCACACGTAGCGATGGGGAAAAAAGTAGGCGTAGCAGACTTTACCAGAGGAGAGCTTGGCACGAGGGGTACACCGGAAATCAGAGCAAGAGAAGCAGCAGAAGGAGCAAAAATAATGGGCTTGGATATACGGGACAATCTTTGTCTGGCTGATGGATTTTTTCTAAACAACGAGGAAACAATCATCACTATTATAAAAACAATCAGACAATATCAACCGGAAATAGTATTGGCAAATGCTGTATACGATCGTCACCCCGACCATGGAATGGGAGGAGAACTGGCTACAAGAGCATGTTTTCTTTCAGGCCTGCGAAAGATTGAAACGGGGCAAGAAGCATGGAGACCTAAAAATGTGTATCACTATATTCAGGATAGAATGATAACACCTGATTTTATATTTGATATTACGCCTTATTGGGAGAGAAAAAAGGAAGCTATTAAAGCATATAAAACTCAATTTTATGATCCTGCCAATAAAGAACCATTGACGTATATTTCTACACCTGAATTTATGCTCTATACAGAGGCACGAGCGCTTGAGTTTGGTCATGCTATTGGTGTAAAATATGGAGAAGGTTTTACGAAAGAAAAGCAACTCGGAGTAAAAGACTTATTTGACTTAATCTAAGTATACAAATTACTTCTATTGCTGGAGCTTCTTCTCCAACAATCATTTCTTTTTAGCCCAATAGCAGGCGTCTTAATAACTGCCTTTGTACTTTCTAAAAAACCACTCAGTACATGCAAGTGTCAGAAAAAGAAAAAACAACCAAGGAATACTTATTAGTTCCAGCAATTCCTCATTCGTATGCATCGTATTTTTTGGTTTGCCCGCTATTATCAAATCCGATAGTTTATTCATTTTGTCCGAATTGAAAAAAAGACCACCATTTTTTGCAGAAAGTTGTCGGAGCATTACAAAATCTGCTGTCGTATTCACAGCTTCGAACATGAGTTCTTTAATAGTAAAACGCCCATCCGATTTTTCTACTTTTCCTCCAAAATCTGTTGTAGCATAATATTTATAAACTCCCTGCTTCAATCCTTTCACTTCAAAACGAGAATTATTTTCACCATTTGCAAAGGAATAATCCGTATACTTCCCAACCTCGTCTATTATCTTTAAATCTATTTTTTGTCCATATACTTTTTCAAATAAGTCGTTGTATAGTTCTGCCTCAAAAAGCACCGGATCATCAATCATAAATTCGTTTGAAATCGGGAATACCCTAAATTTCCTTTTATCCTCTTTTGCAGAAAGATATTGTACCAAATTTCCTACGAACGTATCAAAAGCTTTACTGTCCTGCGTTTCAAGATACTCATGTTGACGCCACTGCCAAAGTCCTTCTCCTGCAATAACTGCTTGTTTGTGGTCTTCGCTTATCATAATAAGTGGTCTGGAACTGGCAATGTTTCCAATTTTTTGAAACATAAGAACATCAGCACTTTCCTTCAAACTATATTCTCCATACGCTGCAATAAGCGGAGGATAATCATTGATTATCGTTTTATCTTCTGATTCGGTTATAAAACGATCAAAATTAGAATTAAAAGAAGGTAAAACTAAATCCTTTTGTCCTTGACGGGAAAGAATGGTAAGTAATTTATTAGAAGTGTTAAATTGATTCAAATTAGTTTGATTTCCTATCACAAATAAAAGCGAATGATCCTCTTTTATAATTTTATCGACAATATTTTTAGCAGTACTAGAATAATCAGGTAATTGATGTAAAATAATCAAATCGTATTTATCTTCCTTATATTCATGGATCCCTGGAATAACCAAATGAAATTCGTAATTTTCTTTTTTTTCAATAGCGGCCCTGATTGCTTTAATATCAGGATGAGGAGAGGAAGCAATCAATAAAATTTTTTCTTTATTTTCAATAATATCTACATAAGCGTGGGCAAGGTTATTCCGCAGCGTGAACTCTTCTTTAAGCGGTTTTACTTCTATGGTGTAATGTTGCATTCCGGTTTCTGCGGAAGAGGCATAAAATTCCACTTTATTTACTTCATTATCTGAACGAAAAAAAACAGCCTTACTGGCAATAATCTTAGAACCTTGTTTTAACTCAACTTGAGTAGATTTTCCCACAAATCCTTTGTTGTATATTTCTGCCACAAGAGGAAACTTGTTATTTCTGAAAGAAAGTTTGTTGTATACAACTGTTTTTAAATTGAGATCCGTTTTAGGAATTGTATCGCCTATACCAATTGTGTGAATCGGGAAATTGAAAGTTGAATAATCAGGTGCCATACCCTGATTGTAAATTCCATCAGACACCAATACTACTCCGGCAAGATTTCTGTTTTCGTAGTTTGATTGAATGTCGTTTAATAAATTACTCAAATTGGTTGAAGTATAATCGAAGGAAAGGTCGTTTAATTTATCTGAAGAGAGAATATTTCCAAGTGTTTGTATAGATACATCAATGGAAGCGTTTTCTAATTTCTCCTGAAAGACCCTCAAATCGGATTTGAGTATAGCAAGTTTATCTTTATTTTCGGCTAGTGCGATCGATTGTGAATTGTCTATGGCTAGCACGACCATTGGTTTTTCAATGTAATTTTTAAAATATTTAATGAAAGGTCCTAATAATAAAAAAGCCAACAAGCTTACCAATAAAAAACGAAGACTCGCTAAAAAATAATTGATATTCTTATTCCATGGAGATTTTTTCTGATACAATAAATACGCATATCCCAGTCCTGCCAGCAAACATACTACAACAAGCCAGGAAGAACTTTGTGTCAGAATTCTAAAATTATCCATTCGAGCAGCAATTTAAATGGAGATAATCGTATTCTTATGTTAAGAAATACGATTATCTCCCTGAATACACTAAAATTATTAAGTAAGCATTCCCCCACAAACTTGAAGTACTTGCCCTGAGATATAGGTAGCATTATCCGAAGCAAGAAAAACCACGGCATCGGCTACTTCCTCTGCCCTACCGGCTCTTCTTAAAGGAATTCCTTTTTCCCATTCTTCTTTTACTTTAGGATCTAAAACTGCTGTCATTTCAGTTTCTATAAAACCAGGGGCTATGGCATTACACCGAATATTTCTCGAACCTAATTCTTGTGCCACTGATTTAGTAAACCCAATCATACCTGCTTTAGAGGCTGCATAATTTGATTGACCTGCGTTACCACTGATACCAACTACAGAAGTAATATTTATTATGGATCCTTTTTTCTCCTTCATCATTGGTTTGATCACTGCTTTCGTAAGATTAAAAACAGATTTCAAATTGACACGTATGACTTCATCCCATTGCTCCTCGCTCATTCTCATCAAAAGACCGTCTTTCGTAATACCGGCATTATTTACCAATGAGTCAATTTTGCCAAATTCAGCTACTACATTGTTTATAAGTTCTTCCGCTGCACTATATACAGAGGCATCAGAACGAAATCCTTTTGCGGATACACCAAATGCTTTTAGTTCTTCTTCCAGTGCTTGTCCTTTTTCTACACTGGATAAATAGGTAAAAGCAACATTAGCACCTTCTTGTGCGCATTTGAGAGCAATAGCGTGCCCGATACCTTTGGAAGCACCTGTAACCAATACATTTTTCCCTTTTAATAAAGCCATAAATCAATAACTGTTTTAATGTTTGAAATTTCAAGTTTGTAAAGATAAAAATAAAGTCCAAATAGTGAGAGGTTGTGCTCGTGAATCAATGTTTTAATAACTATTGTTTATTTTTAAATCGTTCATCAGAAAAATTAGATAGAAATACTTGCCACAGACATTCGTGTTGCTGCAATTATTCTTTATTGACAAACACTTGACATCTACTTTTATATTTTAAGTTAACCCTCCGGGTAAAATATATACTACGATTTAACCTCTGACATCACTTTACTTTTCGTAGTAAAATGGTTATTTTCACCAATACCAGGAATAACCAGCAGGAAAAACTTAATAATCAGGCAGCTACCCTTCCCGTTTGTTTTCTTCCGAACTTTCACGACCTAGCCATTTTGCTTTCAGGCTAAATCGCTTAAATTTGCTTTGCATTAAAACTAAAAGAACTAAACAATTTTATAAATGTCTGCAAAATATGATATTATCGTAGTAGGTAGTGGCCCGGGAGGCTATGTAGCTGCTATCAGAGCTTCTCAGCTTGGGAAAAAAGTAGCAGTAGTGGAGAAAGCAGAACTTGGTGGTATCTGTCTAAACTGGGGTTGTATTCCAACAAAAGCACTTCTAAAAAGTGCACAAGTATTTGAATATATAAAACATGCCAAAGATTACGGTATCAATGTAACGGGAGCTGAAGCTGACTTCAGTGCCGTTGTAAAAAGAAGCAGAGATGTAGCTTCTGGGATGAGCAAAGGGATTCAATTTCTTTTCAAGAAAAATAAAATCGATACAATCAATGGTTTTGCTAAACTAAAACCAAACAAACAGGTAGAGGTTACAGACGATAAAGGAACAAAAACGATTTACACAGCAGACCATATTATTTTGGCTACCGGAGCAAGAGCAAGAGAATTACCCAACTTAAAAATTGACAACGATAAAATCATTGGCTATCGTAAAGCAATGGTGTTAGAAAAAAGACCAGATAGTATGGTGATCGTAGGATCAGGAGCTATTGGGGTGGAATTTGCTTACGTATACAATTCTATGGGAACAAAAGTAACCATCGTGGAATTTATGCCAAATATTGTACCTGTAGAAGACGAAGAGGTTTCGAAAGCACTTGAAAAAGAATATAAGAAATCTGGCATCACGATCATGACCAACTCCTCTGTAGAATCAGTGGATACTAAAAATAAAAAATGCAAAGTTACTGTAAAAACTCCGGCTGGTACAGAAACACTGGAATGTGACATTGTACTTTCCGCTGCAGGTGTTTCAACCAATATTGAAGGGATTGGGCTTGAAGAAGTAGGCGTTGCAACAGATAAAGGAAAGGTATTGGTAGATGATTTTTATAAAACCAATATTCCCGGTGTATATGCGATCGGGGATATCGTAAAAGGACCTGCATTGGCACACGTGGCTTCTGCAGAAGGAATTATATGTGTAGAAAAAATAAGCGGACAAAATCCGGAACCTTTGGATTATGGCAACATTCCGGGTTGTACGTATTGCTCTCCAGAAATTGCTTCGGTAGGACTTACCGAAAAAGCAGCGAAAGAAAAAGGGTATGAAATAAAGGTAGGCAAATTCCCGTTCTCTGCTTCGGGGAAAGCAAGTGCTGCCGGAGCAAAAGAAGGTTTTGTAAAAGTTATTTTCGATGCGAAATACGGCGAATGGTTAGGTGCACACATGATCGGAGCGAATGTAACGGAGATGATCGCAGAAGTAGTAGTGGCAAGAAAACTGGAAACAACCGGTCATGAAATTATAAAAGCGATCCATCCCCACCCAACTATGTCAGAAGCCATTATGGAAGCGGCGGCAGCAGCGTATGGAGAAGTGATTCATTTGTAAAAACTATCCTATATTTATTTTATATAAAAACTCATTTGAATAAAATCAAATGAGTTTTTACTTTTTTAGTATCAACTTTAAAAAATACTGTCTTTTTCTAAACTATTTCGACAATTAAAAAAATAGAAAGAATACAGATAAAATAAACTACCATTTAGTTATATTGAACAAACTTGAAAGATATAAAAGGCTTTCTTTAAAAAGAGTTCGGAACATGATTAGAATCGTTTGATCTTTTAGGATGATCCTTTTGCTGGCTTCAAAATTTATCTAATTAAACACGTACATGAAATTAATATATAAAACAAAAATCGTAGGATTTATATTCCTGTTCTTCGCTGCAACCCTTTCCCATGGCCAAACACCCCAAAATGGTGGAGAAAATAAAACGAAAGGCAAAATTGACAAAGCTAAAGTACCAAAAGCAGTTACGAAAGCTTATGAAACCGAATATCCCAAAACAACAAACGAGTCCTGGTATGGATATCCTTCATTTTCAAATGAATCCGATTGGTATGGGTATGATCCTGAAGTAATGACTGATATAAATCCGGAATACTATATTGTCCGCTTTCTGAAAGAAACGTTTCCTCATAAAGTCATGTATTCTAAAACGGGACAAAAAATTGCTGAACACAAAGGGGTAGATTTTGATTTGCCCAAAGCTATTTTAAATAGTTTAAGCAAAGGACAATTGAGTGATTGGGTGGTGGTAAAAGAGAAAGAAGAAATCGTAAGACACCCTGATAAAATGAAAGTATATAAAATTGAGCTAAAAAAAGACAATGCGAAACGAATTGTTTTTTATTTACCGGACGGAACTTTATTGCATGAAATAAAGGGGAAACCATAGCATTGTCCAACAACAAAAAGGGCTCCTTACCGGAGCCCTTTTTTATTATAATTTCTCAGCTTTCTTTTTCTGTACCTTTAATGTAAGGGATTCATTTGTGGCTTCATGATCGGCCATGATTGTATCGCCTTCGGCAAGTTCCCCTTTCAGGATCTCTTCGGCAACCTGATCTTCCAGATATTTCTGAATCGCTCTATTCAATGGTCTTGCACCGTAGCTAGGATCGTATCCCTTCTCAGCTAAAAAGTCTTTGGCTTTTTCTGTAAGTTCTACATGATATCCTAATGCTTCGATTCTTTTGAATACATTTTTCAAGGTAATATCAATTATTCTATGAATGTCAGGTCTCTCTAAAGAATTAAATACAATGACATCGTCTAATCTATTCAGGAATTCCGGAGAAAACGTTTTTCTCAAAGCACTCTGAATTGTCCCTTTCATCATATCATCAACACTTTCTTTACGGGTTTTGGTAGCAAAACCGATGCCCGTTCCGAAATCTTTCAAGTCACGTGCTCCTATATTAGAAGTCATTATAATGATGGTATTTCTGAAATCAACTCTTCTTCCTAATCCATCTGTTAGAATTCCGTCATCCAAAACCTGCAACAGAATATTGTATACATCCGGATGCGCTTTTTCAATTTCATCCAACAGCACTACACTGTATGGTTTCCTTCTGATTTTTTCGGTAAGCTGTCCACCTTCTTCATATCCAACATATCCTGGAGGCGCTCCTACAAGACGGGATACAGAGAATTTTTCCATGTACTCACTCATGTCAATTCTTACCAACGCATCTTCTTTATCAAACAAATAGGTTGCAAGTGCCTTTGCCAACTCGGTTTTCCCAACACCTGTCGGACCAAGAAAGATAAATGAACCGATTGGTTTTTTGGGATCTTTTAAGCCAACTCTTGTACGTTGAATTGCCTTAACCAATTTCGTAATTGCATCGTCTTGCCCAATTACTCTATTTTTAAGTTCATTTCCCATGGTAAGAAGTTTTGCGCTTTCCGTTTGTGCCACTCTGCTTACCGGGATTCCCGTCATCATCGCAATTACTTCGGCTACATTTTCTTCTTTTACACTATAGCGTTTTTTCTTGGTTTCTTCTTCCCATCTCAGCTTTGCATTATCAAGCTGTTCGATGAGTTTTTTCTCTTTATCTCTTAAAGCAGCAGCCTCTTCATATTTTTGGCTTTTTACTACTTTATTTTTTTCTTTCTTAACTCCTTCTATCTGCTCTTCCAGCTTCACAATATCGGCGGGAACATGTATGTTATTCAGATGCACCCGTGCCCCTGCTTCGTCCAACACATCAATTGCTTTGTCTGGAAGAAAACGATCAGAAATATACCGATCGGACAGTTTCACACAGGCTTTTATCGCCTCGTCCGAGTAATTGACATGATGGTGATCTTCGTATTTTTCTTTGATGTTCTGAAGAATTTCAATCGTTTCATCCGGCGTTGTACTGTCAATCATGACGATCTGGAATCTTCGTGCCAATGCTCCATCTTTCTCAATGTATTGTCTGTACTCGTCTAATGTAGTAGCGCCAATACATTGTATATCTCCTCTTGCTAAAGCAGGTTTGAACATATTCGAAGCGTCCAGAGAACCCGAAGCTCCTCCGGCACCGACAATCGTATGAATTTCATCAATAAAGAGAATCACTTCCGGCGATTTTTCAAGCTCGTTCATCACGGCTTTCATTCTTTCCTCAAACTGACCTCTGTATTTAGTTCCAGCCACAAGAGATGCTAAATCGAGTGTTACCACTCTTTTCCCAAACAATACTCTTGATACCTTTTTCTGAATAATTCTTAAGGCAAGACCTTCCGCAATGGCTGTCTTACCAACCCCTGGTTCTCCGATCAAAATCGGGTTATTTTTCTTACGACGGCTAAGAATTTGTGCCACGCGTTCTATTTCCTTTTCTCTTCCAACTATGGGATCAAGTTTACCATCTTCCGCCATTTTGGTAAGATCACGACCAAAATTATCCAATACCGGAGTACGTGATTTTTCTGTAGTGCTTTTAGCAGAGGAATCTCCTCTACCCTGAGCACCCTGACCACCAGTATTCCCAAATATTTTGGAATTATCATCATCGTCCCCGTCGTCTGTATTATTTGTGGGTGTCTGAGAATGATACTCCAACAATTCTTTCACCACTTCGTAGGTAACATTAAATTTTTCCAGTATCTGGGTGGCAAGATTATCCTCATCACGCAAAATAGCCAATAATAAATGCTCTGTTTCTACTTTTTCACTTTTGAAAACCTTTGTTTCTAACTGTGTTATTCTAAGAATTTTCTCAGATTGGCGAGTCAAAGGTATATTCGACAAGTTTTTAATATTGCCCGTAGCGGTACCCCGTGTTGTTCTTTCAATTGTTTCTCTTAATTCCTCCAGGGAGACACCCATTTTTTTCAGGAGCCCAACTGCCGTTCCTTCCCCTTCACGGATAATACCCAGCAAAAGGTGCTCTGAACCAATATAATCATGGCCCAATCGAAGTGCTTCTTCCTTGCTCAAGGAAATCACTTCTTTTACTCTATCAGAAAATTTTGCTTCCATAACTATATATAATGGGCTTAGCAGTTTGTTTATGTAAATCTATATGATTTTCTCAAAAAAAACAGTTTGAATTGGATTTTATTTATTTACACCCAACATCAAAACGCTCTTTCCATTTGGACCTTCATTGAAAATCAAGTCTACAATGGATAGATTGGGTACAAAATCTCTGCCAAATACCTGCACGTACCTGGCTTGGGTTATTTCATTCTGTTTTTTCGGATGTATCAATGAACGCATGTCTCTTGTTTCCTTTACGTGAATAGCCCCCTCCTTGTTGTATTCCGTAGTAAACAATATTTTCTTTTCAATTTTCAAAAACTTAAGACAAGCTGTCATAATTTCAACGTTCAAGTCCCAAAGAAATTGTGGCTTTTTGTCATATATGCTTCTAAAGAAATCTGAAAAGTACTCAAAGTAAGGAGCTTTTCCATAAGCAGATTGAATGGCCTTCCAATGTTTTTTTTGCCAGGGTTGTGTATAATCAATTTCAACGTCTTTGGTCAAGATTTTATTTGTGTTGCTTTTCAGCACAGGAACACTTAGCACCTCAATTTTGTTCGCAGCAAGAATGTAACAACGATTCCGATAACTCTGCTTTTGAAAATTTTCAAAGGCTTCTAAATAAAGCTTGTCTGACTTTATAATTTCTATAAAGTAGTCTAAACAAGGCAAGTATTGGGTTTCGATCAACAAATCCATCTATCAAAAGGTGCTTAACAATTTTAAATTGGAAGAAAATTAGCTAAAACTAACTAATTTTAACTTTATATTTATTTAACAATAATTTTAAAGTTCAAAGAGTACGATATGTTTTTTTTTGTTTTGGTTTCTAAATTACCCTTTTGGTTTCTCTACCGGATTTCAGATTTTTTTTATTTTTTGATGTATTATTTCCCAGGATATCGAAAAAGAGTTGTACTCGAAAATCTTAGAAAATCATTTCCCACCAAAAGCAGCAAAGAAATTCATACACTTGCCAAGCTTTTTTATTCCAACCTGGCCGACCTTACGGTTGAAACTCTAAAAATTCTTACGCTGAAAAAAGCAGATATGAAAAAGCGGGTTAAGGTTATTAACATGAGTCTTGTACATTCTTATCTGGATAATAGCTCTTCCGTTATTGTTCTTACAGGACATCAATGTAATTGGGAATGGCTTTTATTGTCTTGTTCGATCGAATGCAACTATCCTATTGATGCCGTATACAAACCTTTACACATCGACTTTCTGGATAAACTTTTCATTAAAATGCGGAGCAGGTTCGGTGCCAACCCTTTGGCCATGAAAGATGTATACCGTAGTATAATCCGTAATAAGAACGAAATTCGGGTGATTGCTATGGTAGCAGACCAAACTCCTGCCCATAGTGAAATACAGTATTTCACCAACTTTCTTCATCAAAATACGGCTTTTTTTGTAGGAGCAGATAAAATAGCACGCTTTACTAAATATCCC